>NZ_JBFRDR010000023.1:0-84079 GCF_052113885.1 Lysobacter sp. TAB13
CGTGCGCCGGGTCCCACCTTGGGCAGGATGCCCAATGTGGGACCTGCCTGCGCAGGCACCGCACTCGTGGCTTTTGACTCGAAACAGCCCAAAGCGTTTTCTTTGGTTACTTTCTTTGTCGCTTTGGACAAAGAAAGTGACCCGCCGCTGTATGGCGGAAGCGTTTAGCGTTTGATCTTGCTTGTGGCTTCTAAGGCTTCTAAGGCTTCTAAGGAAACGGAAGTCTCTGATCGAAACAGCCAGACCTACGCACTCCCACCTACCGTCATTCCCGCGAACGCGGGAATCCAGGGCCTTTCGTGCGAGAACGATTGAAGTCGCTGGATTCCCGCGTTCGCGGGAATGACGAGCAAAAGAAGCCTCAAGCAAGAGCAAGAGCGAAAGCAAGATCAAACGCCTAAAGCTTCCGCCATGGAGCGGCGGGTCACTTTCTTTGTCCAGAGCCACAAAGAAAGTAACCAAAGAAAGGGCTTCAGCTGTTTCGAGTCAAAAGCCACGAGTGCGGTGCTTGCGCAGGCAGGTCCCGCAGTGGGCATCCTGCCCACGGCGGGACCCGGCGCACGTCCATGTGCGCCGCCCTCCGGGTGTCCTTCGGTCTCGCGAGTTAGTAGCGGCGCCCAGCAACGGCAAAAGCCATGGCAACTGCCACAGCTGAGCTAAGCCAAAGTCAAAGGCAAGCTAAAGCCGAGCCAAGCCAATTAGAGCTTTGAAAATCAGGTCGCGCGGATTGCCGCTCAGGGCTTCTGATACGTCACAAAGAACCCCTGCAAATCCCCATTCTCGATATACGGCTCCACACTGACCACGTCGTACCCACGGGTAGTGAACGCCTGATGCGCCCGGCTGAGCGCGTTGGCCGCGCCCTGATTGCGGAAACCCCAGCTCGCATCGACCCATAAGGTCACCGCGCGCAGATTCTGAGTCACCGCCTCCTGCGCGACCTTGTCCGGATTCTTGTCGAACAGGCCGGCGTGCGCGGGCGAGGCCGCGGCGGCGGCGAGCAGAACGGCGAGCAGCAGACGTTGCATGGGTAGACTCCGTGGAAGCGGCCGCGGGCCGCGATCAGTGTTCGGCGCCGCCGGCGATGCGGCGGTCCAGCGTGGTGGCCAGCGCGGTGTCCACGGCCACGCGCAAACCCTGGGCGACGGTGTCGATCGCCAGACTCGCGGCGCCGGCGTGGTGCGCGGCTTGCGCGGGAGAATACGGAATGTGGATGAAGCCGCCTCGAACGCCGGCATCGCCGCGTGCGCTCAAGGCGTGCATCAAGCCGTAGAACACCTGATTGCACACATAAGTACCGGCGGTCTGGGAAATCTCCGCCGGAATGCCGGCCTCGCCCAATGCGGCCAGCATCGCCTTGACCGGGAGCGTGGCGAAGTAAGCGGCCGGGCCGCCGGCGATGACCGGCCGGTCGATCGGCTGCGCGCCGCGATTGTCGGCGATGCGCGCATCGATCAGATTGATCGCGACACGCTCGATCGACAGCCGCGAACGCCCGCCGGCCAAGCCCACGCACAGCACCAGCGCCGGGCGCACGGCGTCGATGTGATTGTTCAACTCGCGCAGCGAATCGTCGAAGGCGACCGGCAAGCGGCGCGCGACGATGCGATGGCCGGCGACGACTTCGCCGTCGAGCGAATTCACCGCGTCCCAGCTGGGATTGCCGGTCTCGCCGCCGAACGGCGCGAAGCCGGTCAACAGCACGCTGCCCTGGGGTTTGCGTTGCGGGCTCATCGAAAGGCGATCCAGTACATCAACAGCACATTGCAGACCAGCAGCACCGCGCCGGTGGGCCACTGCGCGCGGATCACGCCGTAGGGGTCCTTGAGTTCCAGCAGCGCCGCCGGCACGAGGTTGTAATTGGCCGCCATCGGCGTCATCAGCGAACCGCAATAACCCGACAGCATGCCGATCGCCGCCAGCGAGGCGGCGTCGGCATGGTGGTGCTGGATCAGCAAGGGCAGGGCGATGCCGCCGGTCATCACCGGGAACGCGGCGAAGGCGTTGCCCATGATCGCGGCGAACAAGGCCATGCCGAGCGCGTAGGCGACGACCACGACGAAGGCGTTTTCCACCGGAATCACCGCGCGCACCACGCCGGCCACGGCCTGGCCGACGCCGCCGGCTTCGAACACGCTGCCCAGCGCGGCCAGCAGCAGCGGCAGCAGCGCGGCCCAGCCGATCGCATCGACCAGCCGGCGCGATTGCTCCACGCCGCTCCACGGCGTCTGCCGGGTCAGCCGGCAGGCCGCGAACAAGGCGACGATGCAGGCGATGGCCAGCGCGATCAAGGTCACGTTGGCGCTCTGCAGCAGCGGCGTGTCGCCGATCTTGACGAACTTCAGGCCCAGCGCGCCGATCAGCGTCACCGCCGGAATCAGCAGCGCCGGCCAGAACAGGTTGTTGCCCAGGCGCAGCGCCTCGGCGTGCTTTTCCTCGCCGGAGGTTTCCGCGTAGCGGCCCTTGCCGAGCCCGCCGAATCCGGCCAGCACTGCCAGCACCACCACGCAGGCGCCGACAACTTTGTTCGGCAGGTGTTCGGCCAGGAACATCAGCGCGGCGATCAGTCCCCAGAACAGCGCGGTGGTGTGGCGGCGCGGATTGCCCGCATCGCGCAAGCCGCGCCAGGCTAGCGCGGCGAAGTAGGCGCCCATCAGCCAGTAGACGAAGGTCAGGGTGATCATGGCGACGGCGCCCGATCGGCCGCGGCCTGCCGCGCCTGCGCCACGCGCTGCGCGAGCTTGCGCTCGAAGCGCAGTACCCGCACCACGTGGATCACGAACGCGCAGATCGCGGTCGGGATGCCCCACAGCGCGATCTGCAGCGGGTCCATCGCCAGTCCGTGTTCGGCGAAGAAACTCTGGATCAGCAGCACCGCGCCGAAGGCGATGAAGATGTCTTCGCCGAAGAACAGGCCGACGTTGTCGGTGCCGGCGGCCATCGCGCGGATGCGCTGTAGATCTTCGTCGCTGAGCTCGCCGTGGCGGGTCTGCGCCGCGCCTTCGGCCATCGGCGCCAGCAGCGGGCGCACGGTCTGCGGATGGCCGCCCAGGCTGGTCAGGCCGACCGCCGAGGCGAGCTGGCGCATCAGCAGGTACGCGATCAGCAAACGCCCCATCGTCGCGCCGCGCAGTTTGGCCACCCACAACTGCGCGCGTTCCTTCAGGCCGTGGCGTTCGAGCAGGCCGATCACCGGCAAGGTCAGCAGGAACAGCAGCAGGAAGCGTTTCTCGGTGTAGGCCTTGCCGAGCACTTCGAGCACGTCCAGCGGCGACAGCTGCGCGGCCAGCCCGGTGATGAAGCCGGCGACCACCACCACCAGGGCCGGGTTGAGCCGCAGCACGAAGCCGAGCACGACCGCGGCGACGCCGATCAAGGGCCAATAATTCATGCCGCGTCCTCGTAGCGAAATGCAGGGGCGAGTGGAGCGAAGCGGATACCGGTCGACGCGCGGGCGGGGCCGGCGCGCGCCGCGGTCACAGCGCGGCGACCTCGATGCCGTCGGCGTGCAGGGCCTCGCGCACCGCGCGCGCGAACGCCGCCGCGTCGTCGCGGTCGCCGTGCAGGCACAGGGTGTCGGCGCGCAGCGCGATGCGGCCGCCGCCGGCGACCTCGACTTCGCCGCGCAGCACCAGATCGCGCACTTGCCGGATCGACGCGTCCAGCGATTCGATCACCGCGCCGGGCTGGCCGCGCGGCAGCAGGCGGCCGTTGGCGGCGTAGCCGCGTTCGGCGAACACTTCGTGCGCGGCGCGCAGCCCGGCCTGTTCGGCGGCGTCGGTGAGTTGCGATTGCGCCAGGCCGTAGACGATCAGATGCGGATCGAAAGCGGCGACGGCGCCGACGATGGCCTGGGCGACGATGCGATCGTCGGCGGCGAGGTTGTACAAGGCGCCGTGCGGCTTGACGTGGGTCAGGCGCACGCCTTCGTCGTCGGCGATCGACGCCAGCCGCGCGAGTTGGCTCAGCATCAGCATGGCGATTTCGTCGCGGCTCAGCGGCAGGGTGCGGCGGCCGAAATGCTCCGGATCGTCGTAGCCCGGATGCGCGCCGGCGGCGACGCCGTGCTGGCGGCACAGGCGCAAGGTGGCGCGCATGGTGGCTTCATCGCCGGCATGGCCGCCGCAGGCGATGTTGGCCGAACTCACATAGGGCACGATCGCGGCATCGTCGCCGCAGCCTTCGCCGATATCGCAATTGAAGTCGATGCGGGCGAGCATGGTCTGAATCGGACTAGTTGCGCTTGAACAGCAGGCCCAGGCCGACCGCGATCAGGATCGCCGGCCAATAGGTGACCAGCACCTTGGTCAGACTGAGGTTGGTGAAGCCCAGATTGTTGAGTAGGAACAAGGTACCGATGACGATCAGGATCAGGGCGCCGACGACGTGGGATTTCATGTGCTGCGGGTCTCGCTGGAGTGCTGGGCGTCGAAGGGCCCGGGACGGGGACGAGTCTAGTCCGGTTGGGCGGTTTGCCCAAGGGGAACTGACGCTCGACACAGCGCCGCTCGCCGGGCCGACGTGCAACTCCACCCAAGCCACGCCCACCAGTCGCCGCGCAGCGTCGTACCGCGCCGTGCAACCCCACCCAAGCCGCGTCAACTAGCCCCCTTTGCAAAAGGGGGCGGGCGCCAGCGCCGCACGAAGTCAGACCGCCGCTGCAATAGCGCCAGGGGATTACCCACACGCCGAGGTGCACCAACCCAAGCAAGCAAAAAAAACGGGACCGCACCCGCGGCCCCGTCTTCAACCGATCGCGAATCGAATCACCAACCCCGACCGATCATTCCACCCACCCGCATCACATCGAACTCTTAGGCGCCGCCTTATCCGGCGACCCCGAAGCCGGCGCCGCCGCCGCATCGCCCGCCGCAGCCGGAGCCGCTGCCGCCGCAGCCGGAACCACCGCCGGCGCCGTCCACAACTTACCCTGCGCCGCCCCACCCATCATCTGCCCGCGCACCAGCGGAATCGGCGGCCCGCCATAGCTCAGGAACTGATCGTGGAACGCCTTCCAGCCGGCGCGGCCGCCATGAGTGGCGGTCCAATCCTCGCGCAACTGCATGATCATCAACTTGCCCAGCGTGTAGTTCAGATACGCCGGATCGTAAGTGCCGCGCGCGGCCTGCTGGCGCGCATTGCCCGGATCCTGGAACGCCTTGTCCTTGAACATCTGCTCGGACTGGGCCACGGTCATGCCGCCGGTGTGCAGGCCGATCGCCGACAGATAACGCACGTTGCGCAGCAGCGCATTGGTCAGCTGGCCGATATGGATTTCCGGCGTGGCGCCGTCCAGGCCCGCATCGAACATCATCTCTTCGGTGTAATGCGCCCAGCCTTCGGCGTAGGCGTAACCGACGAACAACTGCGCGAACTTCCACTGCGAACGGTTGGCGTGCAGGAACTGCAGGAAATGCCCCGGCCAGACTTCGTGCGCCGAGGTGAACAGCAGATCGGCCTTGCCCGGCACGTAGGCGTCCTGCTCGGCCTTGGGCCACTTCGGATCGGGCGGGGCGATGTAGTAGACCGAGGGCAGGTTCTTCTCGTACGGCCCGGGGATTTCGATGTAAGCGAAGTTGTTGCGGTTGAACGGCGGCGCTTCCTCGACCTTGGCCTGCTCGGTGCCGGGAATCGTCACCAGATCCTTATCGACGATGAACTGGCGCAAGCCCGCCAACTGCGCGCGCGCGCCTTCCACCGCGCCGCCCTGCGGCTTGTCGGCATTGACCTTGTCGATGCACTCGCCGAGCGGACGGCCCTGGGCGTATTGCTCGCAGGCGCTCTTCAGCGCGGCCAGGTTGCGCGCCAGATCGGCTTCGCCCGCGGCTTTCAGCTGATCCAGCGGCAGGTCCACGCCCTCGGTGGCCTTGAGCATCTTGGAGAACTTGTCCGCGCCCAGGGCGAAATCCTGCGTGGCCTGCGGCTTGATCGAAGTCAGGTAATCGGCCAGGCCCTGCATGCTTTCGATGGCCTTGGCGTTGGAGGCCTTGAAGCGCGCCTGCAGCGCTTCGTCCTTCACCTCGGCAAAGGCCTTGGGCACGTCGTTCTTGAAGAACTCGGCGAAACCGCCGAAGCCCATCACACCCAGCTCGATATAAGTTTTCGGCAGCGGGCCCTTGAGGTTGGCGCGGATCTGCTCGGCGGCCTTGGGCAGCGCTTCCTGGTAGGTCGCGAAGGCGGCCATGCGCTGTTCCAGCGGCGCGTAGGGGCGGGTCAGGTACATGCTCGGCGACAGGTCGCCGAGGTAGAAGGCCGGGTTCTTGTTGGCGAAGCCGGAGTCTTCCAGCCAGAACAGCTGGCCGTCGATGACCGCGCGCACGTAGTCGCGCTGATAGCGTTGCGGCGCGTCCAGGCGATCGTCGCCGAAGGCGCCGACCGCGTCGCGCTGCTGATGCAGCCACTGGATATTGCGCTGCTGGCCCTCGGGCGAGAAATCCGGGAGCTTGCCGTCGAACTCGTGCTTGCCGGCGCCGGCGCCGAAGACCGGGAAGTGTTCGAAGTAACCCTGCAGGAAGCCGTCCACGGCGGCGTCCCATTCGGCCGTCGCCGGCTTGGCGGCGCTCGCGCTCGCGGTGTTGTCGGCGGAGGCCGGCGGCGGAGCGGTTTCGGACTTGCAGCCGGCGACCAGCGCGGCGGCGACACAGGCGGATAACGACAGCAGACGCAGGCTATGCATTGCAGGATCTCCAGGGCGACATGACGATGCGGCGCGGAGCCGGCCGCGCTCTTGGTCCGGCGGCCGGGAACGCACCGCGGCCGCCGATCGTCCCGCCTGAGATCGCGGCGCGCCAGTGCCTTTCGCCCTATTCGCCGTCA
Source organism: Lysobacter sp. TAB13 (assembly GCF_052113885.1). NCBI lineage: Bacteria > Pseudomonadati > Pseudomonadota > Gammaproteobacteria > Lysobacterales > Lysobacteraceae > Lysobacter > Lysobacter sp. TAB13. The sequence continues at coordinate 6,817 of NZ_JBFRDR010000023.1, forward strand.
GCGCGACGGCTGGGGCGCGCAGGCCCGCGCCCTGCGGTTGAGCGCATCGAGTTCGGCGACGGGCAGCAGGAAGCCGGTGGTGTCCATCATGCGGCCCTGTCGGCTCAGGTGATCGAGATAGCTCATGGCGCTGCGAGTGGCGTCGTGACCCGGGCCCAGCGCCCGCCGGTCGAAATCCACCGCTTCGCGCAGGAACGCCAGGGCCTGATCCTTGCGGCAATGCTCGTGCGCGTACAAGGCCCGGTAGCTCAGCGACTGGCTGAGCATGTTCGCTCGCCACGAATCGTGGGACGACAGCCGGGCGGCGTCGGCGGTGCGCATGAATTCGCGGGCGGCCTCGATCTTGCGCGCGAAGTTCGCATCGGCCCGTTCGCGCTTTCCCTCGCGGAACAACAGGCGATCGTCGAGTTGGTCGATTCGCTGCATCACGCCGTCCTGCGGGCTGTAGTAGAGCAAGGCCTGGCGACGGTTGATATCCAGCAAGGTCCGCGCTTGCGCCACTTGCCGCTCATCTCCGTAGCGCAGCAGGCCCAGGATCAGCTGGCTCCGGTCGGTCACCGCGGGAACGCCCATGCGGTCGCGTTCTTCGATGGTCTGTTGCAGAAAAACGATGCCGTCGCGGATGTCGGCGTCGGTGCGCCAAGGCGGCGGCAAGTGGATCAGATCCTTGCCCAGATTGCCCTTGACCGAGGCGTTCACGGCGCCGTGCTGGCCAAGGGTGGCTTCCACCGTGGCCAGAGCCCTGCGCAGCAGGTTGATGTTGTCGCGCGGATCGCGCGCGATGATCCAGGACGACGCGCCCAGGGCCGAGGCGTATTCGGGATGGTCCCGGCCGTAGGTGGCCTCCATCGACGCCAGGGCCTTTTCCACTTCGTCCCTGGAAGGCCTGGGATAGCGCGACAAAGCCAGGCGGATCCTCGCCTGAGCCGTTTTCGGATGCATTTCGCCCAGGCTGGCGCGCCGGTTGCGCAGCAGTTTCTCGCTGAGCGACATCAGTTCCGGCGGGTCTCTTTGCGAGGTCGTCATCACCAGTTGTTCGAGACCGTCGTCGGCCAGCACCGGATTCACCGGCCGCGCCAATGCGATCGCGCGGCGAATGTCGGCCTCGGCCTGTTCGGCGCGCATCAGCCGGGTCAGGAATGCGGCGCGCAGCAACAGCGCCTGCGCGGTCAGTTCCTCGTGTCCGGGCCCCAGGACACGGACCTGCTCGACCAGCGAGTCGGTGGTGAGGCTCGCGATCTTGGTATCGCCCAGCCCCCATTGCGCTTTGGCCAGTTCGGCGGTGTAGGCGATGCGCGCCAGTCGGGTCGGCTCGTCGTCGCCTGTGAGTTTTTCGATTTGTCTGTTCGCCAGATCGCGTGCCTGGGCGTAACGGGTCTGGGTGTTGAGCATCGCCATGCGCGTGCTGGCCACCAGCGTATCGTCCAGTCCGGCGCGATCGAGCAGCCTATGAGCTTCATCGGTCAATCGCTCGGCATGCGCGTAGTCGCCGATCACCGCGTAACTGCGCGCCAAGGTCGCCAGACTGCGCGCGTGCAGCCCGGGCTGGTCGTCCAGCGGCAGCTTGGCCAGTTCGCGCTCGGTCTTCTCCAGCAGCGCGCGCGAAGAGAACGGCGTGCTGCCCAGTCCGGACAAGGTCGCCGCGCCCAGGGTGGAGGCGAACAGTTGGCTGACGGTCTGGGTGGCGGCGCGCGCGCGCGCGCTGCGCTGCTGTTGCCACAGCGACAGGCCCAGCGTCGCCAGCATCACCAGCGCCAGGGTCGTGCCCAGGAGCGCTGCGACCGGATTGCGCCGCCGCCACTTGCGCATGCGCGACCAACGGCTGCCCGGGCGGATGCCGAGCGGACGGTGTTCGCGCCAGCGTCGCAGGTCCTGGGCGAATTCCTTGACACTGGCGTAGCGGTCCTGCGGCTGCGAGGCCACGGCCATGAGCGCGATCGCCGACAGGTCGCCGGCCAGCTCGCGCCGCAACGCCGCCGCATCGCGCGCGCCGCGCTGACGAGCGACGGCTTGCGCGTCGTCGTCGATCAAGCGGTCCATCGGCATCGGCTCGCTGATGCTCACCGCGATGAGATTGCGTAGGCGATGTAACGGCAGCGGCCACTGCGCGCACAGCAGCCGATAGGTCAGCACGCCGAGCGCGTATTGGTCGGCGGCCGGCGCGTGCACGCCGTGTTCGCGCGCTTCCGGCGCGGCGTAGTCGGGGGTTATCGCGATATGTTCGCCCGGCGCCTCGCCGCCGCCGAATTGCGAGGAGATGCCGAAATCGACCAGATGCGCGCGTCCGTCGGCGTCGACCAGCACGTTCGACGGCTTGATGTCGCGGTGGACGATGCCTTGCGCGTGCGCGTAGCTGAGCGCTTCGCAAACCTGGATCAGCAGATCGACACGTTCGCTCACGCTGGCGTTGCGGCGGTCGCACCACAGGTCCACGGCGACGCCATCGACGTAGCGCATGGCGAACCAGGGATGGCCGTCGTCGCCGACGCCGCCGTCGAGCAAGGTGGCGATACCGGGATGTTCCAGCCGCGCCAGATAATTGCGTTCGCTCAGGAACGCCTGCAGCAAGGCCGGCGAAGCCAGGGTGGCGCGCACGCATTTAAGCGCGGCGCGCTGCTCGTACTGGCCGTCGGCGCGATGGGCGGCGTAGACCGTGCCCATGCCGCCTTCGGCGATCACGCCGTCGATCTGCCATGCGCCCAGGCGCGTGCCGACGCGCGGGTCGTCGGGTTCCGGCGTCGCCGGTTCGGCCGAGCGCGCTTGCGCCAGCAGTTCGGTGGGCGCGATGTCGAGCAGGCTCGCCTCGCTGTCGGCGGCCAGCATCGACAGCAGCGCGGCGAGCAGTTCGGGATCGCGTTGCTGCAGGTCGGCGCGCATGCGCGCCTGCGCCGGCTCGGACAGGTCGAGGTAGTCGTCGAACACCGACAGTGCGCGCAGCTTGGGATCGGAGGTCATGAGGATCGCGAACGACGAATCAGGGTCAGCGCAGCCCGCGGATGGAGGACTGCGCCGGGGTTTTCACGAATCCAACTCGGCGCTGCCGCGATCGCCGAGGCTGCTCGACAGGAACGCGCGCGCCCGCCGCCAGTCGCGGCGCACGGTGCGGTCGGTGACGCCCAGCGCCTGCGCGACTTCTTCATCGGTCATGCCGCCGAAATAGCGAAGCTCCACCAGCAGGCCCAGGCGCGGCTCGGCTTCGCTGAGGCGGTTCAGCGCTTGATCCACCGCCAGCAGATGTTCCAGGCGCGCGTCGTAGGCCAGGCCGATGTCGTCCTCTTCCAGCATCACCGCTTCGAATCCGACGCCGCGTTTTTCCGCGAGCAATCGCCGCGTTTCATCGACCAGCGCATAACGCATGGCGTGCACGAGCACGCTGATCAGGTGGGTGCGATCGTTGATGTTCAAGGTCGCCTGGCTCAGCCGCAGCCAGGTGCGATTGATCAAGGACGTGGGCGAACGCTCGGCACCTTTCCAGTGCTGGCGGATCTGCATCCGCGCCAGCCGGTGCAGTTCGCGATAGAGCGCGGTGTAGACCTGATCCCAGGCGCCGGGGCGTCCTTTCTGGGCATCGGCGATGAGTTCGGTTATCGATTCCAGTGCCGCGTCGGACAGAGCCAATACACCGGTATCCACCGGCTGCGGGGTGGGAGTCTGGCCGCCGTGATCTTGTTCTGACATGTCCGGATTTTGCCTCAAATGGCGATCCAATCATCCGCCAAATCGTGACAGTTATCGCGTTCCTATTCGAGGGCTAGCGTATTGGCGGCGACTTGGGCGTAACGGCGCAACCTGCCGGCACATGCGTTGTGGAAACTTGTTTCGGATTGCATGGCCGGCGCGTCAATTCGCGTCGATTGCTGCGCGATTGTGTCGGCAAGGTAACGCTCCGGTCGGGGCAATGGCCGCTAGCGGATCGCGGCCCTTGGCTCGCATTCAGCCAGACGGAAACCGCGGCTTCGTATCGCGCCGGATTACTGGTGCTTTAAGCGTGCTTCGATGGCCAGTTTCAGGCGCGCCCATTCCGCCCGCGCCTTGCGCGCGGCCGCCGCCGCTTGCGCCGCGTCGCAACGGACGAAGCGCAGTTCGGCGTTCGGCCGCGCCTGCGCCAGACGCGGCAAGTCGGCGGCGATGACATGACCCAGGCGCGCGTAGCCGCCGACAGTTTGCGCGTCGGCCAACAGCACGATCGGCCGTCCGTCGGCAGGCAACTGGATCGTTCCCGGCGCGACCGGTTCCGACAGCGCGCCGGCCTCCGGCGCCTGCAGCGCATCGCCGTCCAGGCGCAGGCCCTGGCGATTGCTCGCGGCGTTGACGCGCCAGGTTTGCCGGCTCAACTGCGCGGCGATTTCGCCCAAGGCCGGCGCGTCGCTGGCGAGGTAGCGGATCGGCGCGTGCGGGTCGTGGTTGAAGTCGGGATCGATCCACCAGCCGGGCATGCGCGGCTGCGAGGTTTCGATGGGGCGGTGCGCGCCGACCGGCAGGTGGTCGCCGCCGCGCAGCGCGCGTCCGTCGATGCCGCCGAAGCCGCCGCGCAGATCGGTGGCGCGGCTGCCGAGCACGCACGGCGTGTCCAGGCCGCCTTGCACCGCCAGCCAGCCGCGCACGCCGCTGCGCATGCCGCCCAGGCTCAGCACGCCGGCCGGCAAGTCGATCGGCCGCGCCGGCGGCAGCCACTGGCCTTCGAAGCGCGCTTCGCACAGCGCGCCCGTCAAGGCGATGCGCAGCGGCCGTGGCAGGCGCAGGCTCGGGCCTTGCAGGGTGAATTCCAGCACCGCGTCGCCGTCGCGGTTGCCGACCAGGGCGTTGGCGAGCGCGGCGCAGGCCGGGTCGAGCGCGCCGCCGCGGCAGATGCCCAGATGGCGCCAGCCGTCGCGGCCCAGGTCCTGCACGTGGCTGAGCGGGCCGGGCGCGACGACTTCGATATCGCAGCGCGCCTCGGGCGAATCCGCGGCGTTCACGGCGCCGCCTGCAAACGCGCGAATTCCAGCGCGTCGATGGGACGAAAGCGCACGCGGTCGCCGGGCTGCAACAGGCTGGGCGCATCGCGCGCGGCGTCGAACAAACGCAGCGGCGTGCGTCCGAGCAGGCGCCAGCCGCCGGGACCGGGCCGCGGGTAGATGCCGGTCTGGGCGCCGCCGATGGCGACGCTGCCGGCAGCGACCGCGGTGCGCGGCGTCGCCAGTCGCGGCAGCGCCAGCTCCGGGTCGAGCCCGGACAGATAGGGGAATCCCGGAGCGAAGCCGATCATCGCCACCGTGTAGTCGCGCTCGCTGTGGCGCGCGATCAGCACCTGCGGCGATACGCCGAGTTCGGCCGCGCTGTCGTGCAGGTCCGGGCCGAACTCGCCGCCGTAGGCGACCGGAATTTCGATCGTGCGCGCGGCGGGCGAGGGCGCGGCGGCGTATGCGTGCTCGCATTGTGCACGCAGCCATGCGCGCGCATCGGCGGCGTCGATGGCGAAGGGATCGAAAAACACCGCCAGGCTGGCGTAGGCCGGGACCACGTCGCGCAGCCACGACGGCGCTTGCAGGCGCAGCCGCGCCGCCAGCGCGTGCACGCGCGCGTTGAGTCCGTCGTCGATGGCGCGGCCCAGTCGCAGCAGCCAGGCGTCGTCGGCGAGGGCTTCGAATTCGATCGCCGCGTCCGACGCGGCCGGGCGGCCCGCGTTCACGCCGACAGCGCGTCCTGCAGGCGGCGGATGCGTTGCACCAAAAGGTCGGGCGAATACGGTTGCGCGGTCGCCATGCCCCAGACCGGACGCGGCCAGGCGATGTCTTCGCGATAGCGGGCGATCACGTGCACATGCAACTGCGGCACCAGATTGCCGAGCGCGGCGATGTTGAGCTTGTGCGGCGCGAACTGCGCCTGCAGCGCGCGGCTGGCGCGGGCGATTTCGCCGGTCAAGGTGAGTTGCTGGTCGTCGCTGAGGTCGATCAGCTCGACCGCGCCGTCCACCCGCGGCACCAGGATCAGCCAGGGGTGATTGGCGTCGTCCATCAGTCGCAGTTCGCTCAATTCGAACTGGGCGACCGGATGGGTGTCGTCGGCGAGTTGCGGATGCAGGTGCCAGGGGTTCATTTCAGACTGTCCGCGAGGAAATCCAGGGTGCGGGTCCAGGCCAGCGCGGCGCTGGCGGGGTCGTGGTCGGCGCGCAGCTCGCAGTTGAAGCCGTGGCCGGCGTCGTACAGGTGGATCGGCGCGGCCGGCAGCGCCTGGCGATGCTGTTCGATCGCTTCCGGCGGAATGCTGCCGTCGTGGCGGCCGAAGTGGAACATGACCGGCGCGCGCACCGGCGCGCGGGTCGGCTCGTCGAGAAAGGGCAGGGTGCGCGCGCCGTAGTAGCTGACCGCGGGCAGATCCAGGCGGGTATTGGCCAAGAACGCCAGCGAGCCGCCCCAGCAGTAACCGACCGCGCCGGTGCGCAGGCCCTCGACCTGCAGCAGGTTCGCGGCGCTGGCGACGATCTGCATGGCGCGATCGAAGCCCACCGCGTTGCGCAGTTCGCCCCCGCGCGCGGCCGCCGACTGGTCGTAGCCCAGCTCGACCCCGCGCTCGACCGGGTCGAACAAGGCCGGCGCCAGCGCCACGTAGCCGGCCTGGGCGAAACGCTCGGCGACATCGCGGATATGCGAATTGACCCCGAAAATCTCTTGAATGACCACCAGCCCGCCGCGCGGAATGCCGGCGGGATCGGCCCGCCAGGCCTGAACCGGGCCGACGGGGGTGTCCAGATCAATCCAATGAGCCATGAGCCGCTCCAGTTGCGAATGAACCTTGAATCGAGGCCAGTTTAGCCCCGGAGGCTATAATTCGCGCCCCCAGCCGCTCAGCGGCTTCCGGATCGCCGTCCGCGCCCGGATTCTCTCGTTCAGGTCTTCTCCCGCATGTCTTCCGCCAGCGTCGCGCCAGCCAATCCCAAAGTCGGTTTCGTCAGCCTGGGTTGCCCCAAGGCCCTGGTCGATTCCGAACGCATCCTCACCCAGCTGCGCGTGGAGGGTTACGACATCGTCCAGACCTACGACGATGCCGACGTGGTGGTGGTCAACACCTGCGGCTTCATCGATTCGGCGGTGACCGAATCGCTGGACGCGATCGGCGAGGCGATCGCCGAGAACGGCAAGGTCATCGTCACCGGCTGCCTGGGCAAGCGCTCGGAGCTGATCCGCGAAGCCCACCCGGGCGTGCTGTCGATCAGCGGCCCGCAGGACTACGGCAGCGTGATGAGCGCGGTGCACGCGGCGCTGCCGCCCAAGCACGATCCGTTCCTGGATCTGGTGCCGCGGCGCGACGACGGCGTCGGCGTCAAGCTCACGCCCAAGCACTACGCGTACCTGAAGATTTCCGAAGGCTGCAATCACCGCTGCAGCTTCTGCATCATCCCGTCGATGCGCGGCGACCTGGTCTCGCGGCCGGTGGACGATGTGCTGCGCGAAGCCGAGAAACTGGCGATGGGCGGGGTCAAGGAACTGCTGGTGATCTCGCAGGACACCTCGGCCTACGGCGTGGACGTCAAGTACGCCGAGCGCGAATGGCGCGGCAAGAGCTACCAGACGCGGATGAAGGCGCTGTGCGAAGGCCTGAGCGAACTGGGCATCTGGACGCGTCTGCACTACGTGTATCCGTATCCGCATGTGGACGACATCATTCCGCTGATGGCGGAAGGCAAGTTGCTGCCGTACCTGGACATTCCGTTCCAGCACGCCAGCCCGCGCGTGCTCAAGCTGATGAAGCGCCCGGGCGCGGTCGATAAGACTCTGGAGCGCATCCAGCGCTGGCGCTCGATCGCGCCGGACATCGCCATCCGCAGCACCTTCATCGTCGGCTTCCCGGGCGAGACCGAGGCCGAATTCGAGGAGCTCCTGGATTTCCTTGACGAAGCCCAGCTCGACCGCGTCGGCGCGTTCGCCTACTCGCCGGTGGACGGCGCCAAGGCCAACGATCTTCCCGATCCGGTGGACGAGGACGTCAAGCAAGAGCGCCTGGCGCGTTTCATGGAGCGTCAGGCGGAGATTTCCGCGAACAAGCTCGAAGCCAAGATCGGCAGCGTGCAGCGCTGCATCGTCGATGCGATCGACGGCGACCTGGCGATCGCGCGTTCGATGGCCGACGCGCCGGAGATCGACGGCCTGGTGCAGATCCAGAACGGCCTGGACGCGGGGTTGCGCGTGGGGCAGTTCGTGGATGTGGAGATCATGGGCAGCGACGAACATGATTTGTTCGGCGAGGCGGTGGTGGAGGGCTGATTTGCGGGCGGTTGCGCGGCCGGTGCGGCTTGGCGGTCGCGGGCCGCGCTTCGCGGTCTCGCCTCAGTGGTTGTGCCTTGCGCGGTTTCTAGGCAGGCACGCGACATTCTTTCAAGGCCGTCATTCCCGCGAACGCGGGCTCCGCTTTACTTCGGCGGAGCCGAACATCCAGTGCCTTTCGTGCGAGAACGTTTGAAGTCGCTGGATTCCCGCTTTCGCGGGAATGACGAGCAAGAAGCGAAAGGCGGCAGCAAAGGCAAAGGCCAGCCCTTAAACCGCCAACCCCGCCGCATGCCCCGACGCCCAGGCCCACTGGAAGTTGTAGCCGCCCAGCCAGCCGGTCACGTCGATCACCTCGCCGATGAAATACAGCCCGGGCACGCGCTTGGATTGCATCGTGCTGGACGACACTTCGTCGGTGTCCACGCCGCCCAGGGTGACCTCGGCGGTGCGATAGCCCTCGGTGCCGCTCGCGATCAGCGGCCACGACGAAAGCGTCGCGGCGATCTGCTTGAGCTCGGGCAGGTTGTACTGCTTCATCGGCTTGTTGCTCAGCCACACTTCGCACAGGCGCTGGGCGAAACGCTTGGCGATGGTTTCGCCGAGCACGGTCTTGAGCTCGGCCGCCGGCCGTTCGCGCTGCTGGCTCAGCAGCCAGTCGAGCGCGTCGCGGCCGGGCAGCAGGTCCAGGCGCAGATCGTCGCCGGGCTGCCAGTACGAGGAAATCTGCAGGATCGCCGGGCCGCTGACGCCGCGATGGGTGATCAACATCTGGTTGCTGAAGTCGATGCCGTTGCAACTGGCGGTCACCGGCAAAGCGACGCCGCTGAGATCGTGCAGGCGCTCCTGGTGCTTGCCGCTGAGCGTCAGCGGCACCAGCCCGGCGCGCAAGGGCAGCACGTTGTGGCCGTAGCGGCGGGCCAGTTCATAGCCGAAGCCGCTCGCGCCCATGCTCGGAATCGACAGGCCGCCGCTGGCGATCACGAGCGAAGTCGTGGCGATGTTGCCGCGCGTGCTGTGCAGGCGAAAGCCGCTGTCGCCTTCGTCGTGGGCGATGCGTTCGATCGAACAACCGGTTTCGATGCGCACGCCCGCGGCCGCGCATTCGTCCACCAGCATCTTCACGATCAGCTTGGACGACTCGTCGCAGAACAACTGCCCGAGTTCTTTCTCGTGATAGGCGATGCCATGGCGTTCGACCATGGCGATGAAATCCCACGGCGTGTAACGCGCCAGCGCCGATTTGCAGAAATGCGGATTGGCCGAAAGGTAATTGCCCGGGGTGGTGCCGGTGTTGGTGAAATTGCAGCGTCCGCCGCCGGACATCAGGATTTTCTTGCCGACCTTGTTCGCGTGCTCGATCAGCAGCACGCGGCGGCCGCGACGGCCGGCGGTCAGCGCGCACATCATCCCGGCGGCGCCGCCGCCGACGATGACGGCGTCGTAGACCTCCGCCACTTCAGGCCGCTCGCACTTGCGCGCCCTGACGCACGGTCGGGGTGAAGGTGAGGCTGGCCTTGTCGTTGCTGAGCGCGACTTCGCTGTCGGCGATCTGGCAATCCAGGCGGAAGCTACGCTCGACCATCGCCGCCATCGCGTCCACCGAGGCGGCGTCGATGTCGATCACGGTGAGGTTCTTCAGCCGGCGCAGGATCGCGACGTTCTTGTCCCACCAAATGTTCGCCGCGTTGCCGCCGTAATTCACCACCACCACCTGCCGCGCCCGCCCGCAGGCCTTGCGGATGCGCGACTCGTCCGGCTGGCCGACATCGATCCACAGCTCGATATCGCCGGTGTAATCGCGCAGCGCCAGATCCGGTTCGTCCTCGCTGCTCAGCCCCGGGCCGAACTCCAGCCGCTCGTGCGCGTTCAAGGCGAAGGCGAGCATGCGCACCATCAGCCGCTGCTGGGTCTCGGACGGATGCTGGGCCAGGGTGAGCGCATGGGCGGCGTAGTAATGCCGGTCCATGTCGCTGATTTGCAGTTCGATCTTGACGATGGTGGCGTTGGGCGCCATGGGGCATGCCTGCTGGAAAACAGCGCGCATTCTAAGCTTCCGGCGGGCCCGGCGCCCGATTTCGGGGCCGGGCGACCCGGGCCGCGCACGCAAAACCGCGCAAATGCCGCGCGGATCCGGCTTCCGCCCGCCCGCGCATCCGGTTTGCGCCCGCGATCGGCGAAGATGCGCGCATGCCCCGTCACGATGCCTCCGCCGCCAGCGCGCCGCCCAGTCGCCTGCAACTGCCGCCCGGGCCGTGGGCGAGCCTGCTCGACGGCCTGTGCGCGCGGTTTCCGGCGATCGGCCGCGAACTCTGGCGCGAGCGTTTCGCCCGCGGCCGCGTGCTCGATGCGCAGGGCCATGCGCTGGCGGCCGACGACGCTTACCGCGTCGGCATGGAGATCCGCTATTTCCGCGAAGTCGAACACGAACCGGTCATTCCGTTCGAAGAGCGCGTGCTGTATCGCGACGAACGCCTGCTGGTGGCCGACAAGCCGCATTTCCTGCCGGTGATCCCGGCCGGCGGTTTCGTCGCCGAAACCCTGCTGGGGCGGTTGCAGCGGCGCTACGGCGAGACCGATCTGGTGCCCTTGCACCGGCTCGACCGCGGCACCGCCGGGGTGGTGCTGTTCTCGCGCGATCCGGCCACGCGCGATGCCTACCAGTCGCTGTTCCGCGAGCGGCGCATTGCCAAGCGCTACGAAGCCTTGGCGCCGCCGCTTGCGCAATGGCAGTTCCCGCTGCTGCGGCGCACGCGTCTGGTCGCGGGTGAGCCGTTCTTCCTGATGCGCGAAGCCGAGGGCGAGGCCAACAGCGAGACCCGCATCGATGTGATCGAACGCGGCGCGCAGGTCTGGCGTTACGCGCTGGAACCGGTCAGCGGTCGCAAGCACCAGCTGCGCGTGCACATGGCCGGGCTGGGCGCGCCGATTCTCAACGATCGTTTCTATCCGCTGGCCGAGCAGGCCGAAGACGATTTTTCGCGGCCGTTGAAGCTGTTGGCGCGCGAGCTGGCCTTCATCGATCCGATCGACGGCAGCGAGCGATGCTTCGAAAGCGGGTTGAGTCTGTAACCGGCTAAGGCCCGGGTTGCGCGTCGCTCAGACAAACTCGCGCGAGGGCAGGGTGAATTTGCGCTGCGGCCGGCCGATCAGGTCGAGGAAATTGTTGAACACCGCGTCGGCGCGAATCTGCATGGCCTGGATGTGCTCGGCGGTCTGCGCGCGGATCGCCGCTTCGCTGGTGTCGTGGCCGAGTTCGGCCAGTTCCTGGCGATACACCGGGTTGGCCAGCCAGCGCTCGATCAGCGGCACGTCCATCTCCAGATGAAACTGGAAGCCGTAGGCGTTGTCGCCCCAGCGGAAGGCCTGCTGCTCGCAGGTGTCGGTACGGGCCAGATGCTGCGCGCCCTGCGGTACTTCGAAGCTGTAGCGGTGCCACTGGAACACCGGCGCGGCCTGCGCCAGCGGCGCCAGTACCGGATCGGCCGCGCAGGCCGCGGTCGGCTGCAGCCGGTACCAGCCGATTTCGGGCTGATGGTGCTTGCGCACCGGCGCGCCGAGCACGTGCGCGAGCAACTGCGCGCCCAGGCAGATGCCGAGCACGGGCTTGCCTTGTTCGAGCATGCGTTCGATCGCGAGCAGCTCGGTCTTCAGGTGCGTACGCGTGGCCTGGTCTTCGACGTTCATCGGCCCGCCGAGCACGATCAGGCCGCGATAGCGATCGACGTTGGGCTGCGCCTCGGGATCGCGGTCGAAGTTGGTGAAGCGGATGCGATGGCCGCGCCGACGGATCAGCGGATCCAGCGTACCCAGCGGTTCGGCGGCGACGTGTTGGAAGACCAGGATGCGGGACATGAGCGGCGGCGTTGCGGGTTACGCCTGCGACTATGCCAAACCGCGGGTGCGGTTAGCGACAAGTGGCTTATGACTTGTAGTGCGGATGTGGCGGAGTCGTCCCTTGCCAGTCGCTGCGTGTAGCTCCCTCTCCCGCTTGCGGGGTGAGCGGACGCGGCTTGCGAGCCATCGGCTCGCGCGTCTGCGAACGCCCAAACGCTGGCGTTTGGGCCGGGGTGGGCTGGGGTGAGGGCACGCGCATCCGCGGTTACGGCGTTGCCCACATTTCGCGTGCCCTCATCCGGCCCCCCGCCTTCGCGGGGGCAGGCTCTTCGGGCCACCTTCTCCCGCAAGCGGGAGAAGGGATTTTGCGAGCTGCGTGCTTTAGCGAGGCGTACGCGGCTTGAACGACTTCTTGGGCCCGCCATGCGGCGGACGCGGGCCACCGGGGCGCGGCGCGCCGCTGTGCGGACGCGGGCCGCCCGGACGCGGACCGCCGGGACCGCCCGGACCACGGCCAGGACCGCCGCCCGGACGCGGCGAACGGCCGCCCTCGGTGTCGCCCGGCGTGGCGCGCTGGATGCGCAGCGGATGTCCGGACACGCGCACCTTCTTCAGATGCTCCATCAGTTCGCGCGGCATGCCCTCGGGCAGATCGACCAGGGTGTAGTCGTCGCGGATGTCAATGCGGCCGATGTAACGGCTTTCCAGATCGGCCTCGTTGGCGATGGCGCCGACGATGTTGCCCGGCTGCACGCCATGGCTGTGGCCGACCTCGATGCGGAAGGTCTCCATGCCGACTTCGGCGTCGCGCGGCGCGCCGCGATCGTGCGAACGCTCGCTGCGTTCGGCGCGCGGCGACGGCGCTTCGTCGTCGAAGAACGACTCGGCGTTGTTGACCACCGGTCGGTGCGCGGCCGGCGGCGTGTACTGGCGTTCTTCGTGACGCGGCGCCGGCGCGGAACGCTCGTGATCGCGCGGCGGACGCGGCGCTTCGGCGCGGCGCGAATCCGGACGCGAATCCGAACGCTGATCCTGGCGGTATTCCTGGCGATGCGCGCCCGAGTTGGAAGCGTTGTCGCGCTCGACGAACTTGCGCGTGGCCTGGCCGCGGTGTTCGCGCGGGCTATCGCGCTCTTCGCGCGCATAGCGCGGCACCGCCGGCGGCGGGGTCAGCAGCAGCGGGTTGTCGCCCTGCACCAGCTTGGCCAGCGCCGCGGCGATTTCCACCGCCGGCACGTTGCGTTCGCGCTCGTAGCGCTCGACCATGTCGCGGAACAGGCCCAGGTCGCTGCTTTCCAGGGCGTCGCTGATGCGGCCGAGGAAGCGCGAGACGCGCTGCTCGTTGACCGTTTCCACGCTCGGCAGCTCCATCGGCTCGATCGGCTGGCGCGTGGCGCGCTCGATCGCGCGCAGCATGCCGCGCTCGCGCGGGGTGACGAACAAGATCGCCTCGCCCTTGCGCCCGGCGCGGCCGGTGCGGCCGATGCGGTGGACGTAGCTTTCGGTGTCGTAGGGGATGTCGTAGTTCAGCACGTGGCTGATGCGGTCCACGTCGAGACCGCGCGCGGCCACGTCGGTGGCGACCAGCACGTCGATCTTGCCGTCCTTGAGGTTCTGGATGGTCTTCTCGCGCTGCGCCTGCTGCACGTCGCCGTTGATGGCCGCGGCCGAAATGCCCCTGGCCGACAGCTTCTCGGCCAGTTCCTCGGTGCCGAGCTTGGTGCGCGAGAACACGATCATCGCGTCGAAGGATTCGGCTTCCAGGATGCGGGTCAGCGCATCGAGCTTGTGCACGCCGCTGACCGACCAGTAGCGCTGGCGGATGTTGGCCGCGGTGGTGGTGGTCGATTTGATCGCGATCTCGACCGGGCTCTTCAGATAGGTCTGAGCGATGCGCTTGATCTGCGAGGGCATGGTCGCGGAGAACAACGCGACCTGGCGCGTTTCCGGGGTCTTCTTGAGGACGCTCTCGACGTCGTCGATGAAGCCCATGCGCAGCATTTCGTCGGCTTCGTCCAGCACCAGGCAACGCAGCTCGGACAGGTCCAGGGTGCCGCGGTCGAGGTGATCGATCACCCGGCCCGGCGTGCCGACGACCACGTGCACGCCGCGCTTGAGCGCCTGCAGCTGCGGGTAGTAGCTCTGGCCGCCGTAGATCGGCAAAACATGGAAGCCGGGCAGGTGCACGGCGTACTTCTGGAACGCCTCGGCGACCTGGATCGCCAGTTCGCGCGTCGGCGCCAGCACCAGCGCTTGCGGCTTGAACTGCTTGGGATCGATCTGGGCCAGGATCGGCAGGGCGAACGCGGCGGTCTTGCCGGTGCCGGTCTGGGCCTGGCCGAGCACGTCGCGGCCTTCCAGCAGCGGCGGGATGGTCGCGGCCTGGATCGGCGAGGGCGATTCATAGCCGACGTCGGCCAGCGCGCGCAGCAGCGGCGCGGACAGGGCGAGATCGGTGAATTTCGGCGAGGCCGGGGATTCGGCGGGGGAATCGGAGGGGGTATTGGGCAAGTCGGCGCTCATGACGAGGCTCCAGCAGCGCCGGCGAGGCCGGTCGGGGAAGACCGACCAGTTTACTCGCATGTGCGTGGAGCGAAGGCTCTTAAGCGAAGCCAATCTTGGAAAGGCCGGAAAACAAGGGATTTTTGTCGGCGATAGGACGGGGCGGCGAAGGTTTTGCGCGGCCGATCGGGGCCGGGATGCGCGATTGCCTGCTGCGCTGGCGGCTCGATTCGCCGTTTCGTTCGCCATCGCGGCCATGGCCGGCTCATCCCGCGCCGATCGCGCTGTGCCGGATCGGTCGGTTGGCCCGGGGCCGGAAGCCGGTGCTTGCAGGGTTTGCACGGTTGTGCACAATTGAGTCCGATCATTAACGATTGGTCCCCCGATGTCGGCCGAAGAACTGCTGCCCCAGCAACGCCACCGCCTGATCCTCGACCGCCTGCTCGCCCAGGGCCGGGTGATCGCGGTCGATCTGGCGCGCGAGCTGGAGGTGTCGCACGACACCATCCGCCGCGACCTGCGCGAGATGGCCGCGGCCGGGCAATGCCGGCGCGTCTACGGCGGCGCGCTGCCGCTGGCGCCGGACAACGGCCCGATCGCGCTGCGCCAGACCCAGGCGCCGGCGCGCAAGGCGGCGCTGGCGCGCGCGGCGGCCGGCCTGGTCGAACGCGGGCAGGTGCTGTTTCTCGACGCCGGTTCGACCAACACCGCCATCGCCCAGGCGCTGCCGCGCGGTCATGGACTGACGGTGGTGACCAATGCGCCGGCGATCGCCGCGTTGATCGCCCAGCGCGAGGACCTGGAACTGATCGTGATCGGCGGCCGGGTCGATCCGCGCATCGGCGCCAGCCTGGGCAGCGGCGCGATCCGCGATGCCGAGGCGATCCGCAGCGATCTGTACTTCGTCGGCGTCTGCGGCGCCGACGCCGAGGCCGGCGTCAGCGCGCTGGGTTACGAGGACGCGCAGTTCAAGCTGGCGGTCGCCGCGGCCAGCCGCGCGGTGGTGGCGGTGGTCACCGACGAAAAACTCGGCACCGCCGCGCCGTATGCGGTGGTGGCGGCCGATGGACTGCATGCATTGGTGATCGAACACGGCGGCGATGCGGCGCAGGCCAAGGCCTTCGCGCGGCTGGGTGTGCGCGTGGTGCGGGCGGAGGGGTGAGTGCGTGGCGGCGGATCGAACAGCATCGGGGCTGAAGCCCCTCCCACAAAAGACCTCGTTGTATCGAACTGTCTATCTGACTTCGCTTGATTCAATCAGTACCCGGAGCACGAAACGCCCACTCGCGGGCATGCGGCGACGCCACGAGATCTTTTGTGGGAGGGGCTTCAGCCCCGATGCCTTTCGTTCCGCCGCGTCGAACTATCCACCCAGCTTCCCCTTGATCCAACCCAAGCACCGGAGTCCGAAACACCCATGAGCGAATCCGATTCCCCCGCAGCCGCGGTCGCTGCCGTCGCCAGCGCGCGCGCGGCCACCGCCCCCATCGGCGCAAGCGAACGCCTCTCTACCCGCATCGCCTTCTTCATCGCCGGCCTGGCGATGGCGGCCTGGGCGCCGCTGGTGCCGTACGCGAAAGCGCGCACCGGGGTGGACGAGGGCACGCTCGGGCTGTTGCTGCTCGCGCTCGGCGCCGGTTCGCTGATGACCATGCCGCTGACCGGCGCGATCGCCGCGCGCTACGGCTGCCGGCGGGTGATCCTGCTGGCCAGCGCGGTGGTCTGCGCGACCTTGCCGCTGCTCGCGCAGTTCTCCACGGTGCCGGCGATGGCGCTGAGCCTGTTCGTGTTCGGCGCGGCCATCGGCACCATCGATGTCGCCATCAACATCCAGGCGGTGATCGTGGAAAAGGCCAGCGGGCGCCCGCTGATGTCGGGATTCCACGGCTTTTTCAGCGTCGGCGGCATCGCCGGCGCGGGCCTGGTCAGCATCATGCTGTGGCTGCAGGCGACGCCGCTGGTGGCGGCCTTGAGCGTGGCGGTGCTGTTGGCGCTGCTGATGCTGCTCGGCGGCCGCGGCCTGTTGCGCTACGGCGACGACGGCCATGGCGGCTCGATGTTCGTGCTGCCGCACGGCGTGGTGATCCTGATCGGCGTGCTGTGCTTCATCGTGTTCCTGGCCGAAGGCGCGATGCTGGACTGGAGTGCGCTGCTGCTGGTGTCCGGACGCGGCGTGACGCCGAGCGTGGCCGGGATCGGCTACGCGGTGTTCGCGTTGGCGATGACTATCGGCCGCTTCAACGGCGACCGCATCGTGCAGCGGTTCGGCCCGCGTCCGGTGCTGGCGCTGGGCGGCGCCTGCGCGGCGGCCGGTTTCCTGCTGGCGGCGCTGCTGCCCTGGGCGGGGACGACCTTGCTCGGCTTCGCTCTGGTCGGACTGGGTTGCTCGAACATCGTGCCGATCCTGTTCACCGCCGCCGGCAATCAGAAAGCGATGCCGGCCGGCGCGGCGGTGTCGGCGATCAGCACCCTGGGTTACGCCGGCATTCTCGCCGGGCCCGCCGGCATCGGCTGGATCGCGAAGATCAGCAGCCTGCCGCTGGCGTTCCTGCTGCTGGGCGCGGCCCTGGTCGCGGTCGCGGCGAGCGCGCGCATCGCCGCGGCCAAGGCCTGAGCGGGCGGGCGCGGCGACGGCGCCCACATTGCCGTCCGCGCGCATCCCGTACCATGCCCGCACCTTCCCGCTGGCTGCATCGCGCGCATGATCAAGGTCCATCACCTCAACAACTCCCGTTCCCAGCGCGTGCTGTGGCTGTTGGAAGAACTGCAGCTTCCGTACGAGATCGTCCGCTACCAGCGCGATCCCAAGACCATGCTGGCGCCGCCGGAGTTGCGCGCGATCCATCCGCTGGGCAAGTCGCCGGTGGTCGAGCTCGACGGTCAGGTGCTGGCCGAATCGGCCGCGATCATCGAAACCCTGACCGAGCGCTACGACAGCCAGCACCAGCTCTCGCCGCCGCTGCATCCGCTGGAGAGCGAGGAACGCACGCGCTATCGCTACTGGCTGCATTACGCCGAGGGCTCGGCGATGCCGCCGTTGCTGATGAGTCTGGTGTTCGCACGTCTGAAGACCGCGCCGATGCCGTTCTTCGCCAAGCCCATCGCGCGCGGCATCGCCGACAAGGCCATGTCGTCCTTCGTCGGCCCGCAGTTGGCGCTGCACCTGGGCTATATCGAAAGCGAGCTGGGTCAGCGGCCGTGGTTCGCCGGCGAGCGCTTCACCGCGGCGGACATCCAGATGAGTTTCCCGGTGGAAGCCGCGGCCGCGCGCGCCGGCGGCAAGCGCCCGCACACGCAGGCTTTCGTCGAGCGCATCCGCGCGCGCCCGGCCTATCAGCGCGCGGTGGAAAAGGGCGGGCCGTATTCGCTGCTGAGCTGAGCGCCGGCGCTTGGGTTCGCGCCGGGCGGCACCATCTGAAGCGGTAACGCCGGCCGTCGCGGCGAAGTCCTGGGTTTTCATGCACGCACTGCGCTTCGACAATGCCTTCGTCCGCGATCTGCCGGGCGATCCGGAGACCGGGCCCGACGTGCGCCAGGTGCACGGTGCGCTGTATTCGCGCGTGCAGCCCACGCCGGTGGCCGCGCCGGTGCTGCTGGCGCATTCGGCGGAAATGGCCGCGACCCTGGGTTTCAGCGAGACCGATGTCGCCAGCGCCGAGTTCGCCGCGGTGTTCGGCGGCAACGCCTTGCTCGACGGCATGCAGCCGTATGCGGCCAATTACGGCGGCCATCAGTTCGGCCATTGGGCCGGGCAACTGGGCGACGGCCGCGCGATTTCGCTCGGCGAAACCATCAACGCCGCCGGCGAGCGCTGGGAACTGCAGCTCAAGGGCGCCGGGCCGACGCCGTACTCGCGCAGCGCCGACGGCCGCGCGGTGCTGCGCTCGTCGATCCGCGAATTCCTGTGCAGCGAGGCCATGCATCACCTCGGCGTGCCGACCACGCGCGCCTTGAGTCTGGTCGGCACCGGCGATGCGGTGGTCCGCGACATGTTCTACGACGGCCATCCGCAGGCCGAGCCCGGCGCCATCGTCTGCCGGGTCGCGCCGTCGTTCATCCGCTTCGGCAACTTCGAACTGCCGGCCTCGCGCGGCGACAACGAAGTGCTGCAGAAACTGCTGGATTTCTGCATCCGCCGCGATTTTCCGGAGCTGTCCGGCGCGGGCGAGGACCTGTACGCGCAATGGTTCGCGCAAGTGTGCGAACGCACCGCCGTGCTGATGGCGCACTGGATGCGGGTGGGTTTCGTGCACGGGGTAATGAATACCGACAATCTGTCGATTCTCGGCCTCACCATCGATTACGGCCCCTACGGCTGGATCGACAACTACGACCCGGACTGGACCCCGAACACCACCGACGCCGGCCGCCGCCGGTATCGCTACGGCCAGCAGCCGCAGGTCGCGTACTGGAATCTGAGCCGGCTGGCCGGCGCGCTGTCGGTGCTGATTCCGGTCGAAGTCCTGCAGGACGGCTTGCGCCGTTATGTCGATACCTACAACGCCGCCGAGGGCGACAGCATCGCGCGCAAGCTGGGCTTGCGCGAATGCGGCGAAAGCGATGTCGTGTTGATGCAGGAACTGCGCGACTGGCTGCAGCGGCACGAGGTCGATATGAGCATCTTCTTCCGCGCGCTGGCGAAGGTCGATGTCGCCGGCGACACCGCCGACACGCAGGTGTTCGCCGATGCCTGGTACGACGCGGAAAAGCGCGACGAAGGCGAGGCGCCCTTGCGCGCGTGGCTGGCGCGCTACGCCCAGCGCGCGCGCGCCGACGCGATGCCCGCGTCCGAGCGCATCGCGCGCATGAACGCCGCCAATCCGCGTTATGTGCTGCGCAACTACCTGGCCCAGCAGGCGATCGACCGCGCCGAGCAGGGCGATCCGGACGGGGTGCGCGAGTTGCTCGAGGTGATGCGCCGGCCCTATGAGGATCAGCCCGGACGCGAAGCCTTCGCGGCCAAGCGGCCGGATTGGGCGCGGGTGAAGGCGGGGTGTTCGATGCTGTCGTGCAGTTCCTGAGGTTCGCGGACCCTAGGATCAGGCCGATGCCGGCCCGTGTGTGCGCAATGGGCTCTTAAGCGCCGGCTCAGGCCATTTCCGGCGGCCGGCGCCGACCTGAGCGGCCGCGCGGCGCGTGCGGTGGCCGCGGACGCCGCTGCCACCGCCTCAACCCATCAGGCCGCTTGCGGGCCCGTCGGGCGGGTACGAGTACCGCTTCAGACCGGGGCGAAGCCCTTGGTGGTCTTCTTTTCGTTCTTCTCGGCGCGCTTTTCCTTCATGGTCTTGGCCGGTTTCTTCTTGCTTTCCTTCTTGCGGTCTAGGCCCTTGCTCATGACGTTTTCCTCGCTGGATGACGGCGCGGCGCGGCGGATGCCGGGCGCCTGCGCCGAGTATGCGCCTGCCCGGGCCGCCGTGTAAGCGGAAGGCTGTCGTCGCTTGCGCCCTGTGGGGGGTAACCTGCCGGCTTGGCGGAGCCGTATCCAACCGTGGCTTCAGTAAGCAAGGGCAGGGACGTGCTGAAAAACAGGATCGTCGATTTCGAGTCGGTGGCCGGCAAGATCGAACAGGCCAGAGGTGTAGAGGATCTTTGTTGTTTCGATATCGATTTGAATGCAATGGCAAAGAGGGCCGGGGTTCGCGATTGTTTTGTGTGCGGCTTCCCTTTGCACAATTGCGGAGCGCTCGCGCGCGATGCGATCGCCGTTTGCTGCCGTTGCCTCCACCTGTATGTAACGGCCGGCGACTATGTAGAGTCGCTTGCGCGGTTCAAGGCGAGCGTCGAGAACGCCAACCGCTGCGCGCAAGCGTTGGCGGCGAGGGTGAACAGCGGCCAGGCCATCGACGAAAAGACGCTCGGCGCCTTGGTGACAGGATTGCAGCTGAGCGAGGTGGAGTTTTACCTGGGACCGCCGAAAGACTTAGGCAGCTTCGACCACGGCCTGGAGCTGGGCAAATGGGTGGTTGCCGGCGTTGCGTTCGACTTGTGGTTCCAAAGCCAGGTTTGCGTCTCGGTGCGCTGGATTTAAGTATCCCCTTCAGTATTCGCCGCCCGCCCACCGCCGCGGCTTCAGGCGTGCGCCCCTGAATCTTGCCGGCGCTGGCGACAGCGCGCCTGATAGAATGGCCGGATGCCTCTGATCACCGTCCAGAACGTCGACTACAGCGTCGGCGGCCCGCTCCTGCTCGAAAACGTCGAATTGGCCATCGAACCGGGCGAACGCATCGCCCTGATTGGTCGCAACGGCGCGGGCAAGTCCACGCTCATGAAACTGCTGGCCGGAGAAATCCAGGCCGATGACGGCGAGATCCGCCGCGAAGGCAGCACCCGCATCGCCCGGCTCGAACAGGAAGTCCCGCCCGGCGCCAGCGGCACCGTGTTCGACGTGGTCGCCGACGGCCTGGGCGACCTGGGCCACTGGCTGGCCGAGTACCACCACCTCACCCATGGCGATCACTACGACGCCGACAAGCTCGCCGAAGTCCAGACCAAGATCGAGGCCGCGCAAGGCTGGGGACTGGACCAGCGCGTCACCGAAACCCTGACCCGCCTGGACCTGGACGGCGACGCGGAATTCTCCGGCCTGTCCGGCGGCATGAAGCGGCGCGTGCTGCTGGCGCGCGCGCTGGTGTCGGCGCCGGACCTGCTGCTGCTGGACGAACCGACCAACCACCTCGACATCGAAGCCATCGACTGGCTCGAACAATTCCTCAAGTCCTGGCAGGGCGCGCTGCTGTTCGTGACCCACGATCGCCGCTTCCTGCGCGCGCTGGCCACCCGCATCGTCGAGATCGACCGCGGGCAGGTCACCAGTTGGCCCGGCGATTGGGCCAACTACGAGCGCCGTCGCGAAGAACGCCTGAACGCCGAAGCGCAGGAAAACGCCCGCTTCGACAAGTTGCTGGCGCAGGAAGAGGTGTGGATCCGCCAGGGCATCAAGGCCCGCCGCACCCGCGACGAAGGCCGCGTGCGTCGGCTCAAGGCCATGCGCAACGAGCGCCAGGCCCGCCGCGACACGGTCGGCAACGTGCGCATGGATCTGGCCCAGTCGGAAGCCTCCGGCCGCAAGGTGATCGAAGCCAAGAACGTGTCCTTCGATTACGGCGGCAAGCCGCTGCTGCGCGACCTGTCCACTACCGTGTTCCGCGGCGACCGCATCGGCCTGATCGGCCCCAACGGCAGCGGCAAGACCACGCTGCTGAAGATCCTGCTGGGCGATCTGCAGGCCAACAGCGGCGAAGTGCGCGAAGGCAGCAAGCTGCAGATCGCTTATTTCGACCAGTACCGCGCGACCTTGCGTGAAGACTGGAACGCGCTGGAAAACGTCGCCGAAGGCCGCGAGTTCGTCGAAGTCGGCGGCAAGAGCAAGCACGTGATCGGCTATCTGCAGGATTTCCTGTTCACGCCCGAACGCGCGCGCGCGCCGATCACCCGCCTGTCCGGCGGCGAGCGCAACCGCCTGCTGCTGGCCAAGCTGTTCGCGCAGCCGTCCAACCTGCTGATGATGGACGAACCGACCAACGACCTGGACGTGGAAACGCTGGAGTTGCTGGAAGAACTGCTGGGCGACTACCCGGGCACGCTGCTGCTGGTCAGCCACGACCGCGACTTCCTCGACAACGTGGTCACCTCGACTCTGGTCATGGAAGGCGACGGCCAGGTCGGCGAATACGTCGGTGGCTACAGCGACTGGCAGCGTCAGCGCCCGGCCGGTTATGCCGCCGCCGCCAAGGCCACGGCCAAGGATTCGGCCAAGGCCGTGACCGCGGCCAAGCCGGCGCCGGAAGCGGCCGCGCCCGCGGTCAAGCGCAAGCTCAGCTACAAGGACGCGCGCGAACTCGAACAGATGCCGGCGCGGATCGAGCAGTTGGAGGGGCGCGTGGCCGAGTTGACCGCGCAAATGAACGAGCCCGCGTTCTATCAGCGCGACAGCGCGGCGATCAACGCGCATAACACCAGCCTGGCGCAGACGCAGCTTGAGCTGGAAGCGGCGTATGCGCGGTGGGCGGAGTTGGATGCTTGAACAGACGGCGCCTGTTTGGCGCTGCGAATCTTCAAGCCGTCATCCCCGCGCAGGCGGGGATCCAGGGCTCTATCGCGACATCGCTTTGAAGTCTTTGCTGCTCGGCCAGGGCGCATGCGCCTTGGCGTTCGGGGATGCGCGAGCGAGAGGCTTCGTCGCGATAAATCATTCAGGCGACGACGCGGTGTTCTGAAGTCAGGTGGCTTCGCTCCCGATTGATTAGCGGCCCTGGCCAGGGCTGGCCGCCCTGGCGTTCGCGGATGCGCGAGCCTTTGGCTTCATCGCGATAAATCGTTCGGGCGACGACGCGGTGTTCTGAAGTCAGGTGGCTTCGCTCCCGATTGGTTAGCGACCCCGGCCAGGGCTGGTCGCCCTGGCGTTCGCGGATGCGCGAGCCTTTGGCTCGCAAGCGCATCCGCTCACCCCAACTTCCGTCCATTGCGCCGGACCATCCCGCCAGTCCCTAATTCCCTCAACGACACCGGGACGGCCGGCGAGGGGAGCAGAGCGATGCGCACCACCATCGGATCGATCACCACCAGCATCATCGCCGCCCTCGGCCTGACGCTCGCCGCCGGCAGCGCCGGCGCCGCGGTCAAGGACGTGACCGCCAACGGTTTCACCATCGAGAACGAACAGACCGTCGCCGCCGATCCGGCCACGGTCTGGAAAGCCCTGGTCGGCGATGTCGATCGCTGGTGGCCGAAGGACCACACCTGGTGGGGCGCGGCTTCGACCTTGTCGATCGATCCGCGCGCCGGCGGCTGCTTCTGCGAGATCAGCCGCGACGGCAAGCAACAGGCCCTGCACATGACCGTGAGCTTCGTCGATCCGGGCAAGACCCTGCGCCTGCTCGGCGGCCTGGGCCCGCTGCAGGGCATGGGCCTGAGCGGGGCGATGGAGTTCCGTCTCAGCGCGGCCAAGGACGGCGGCACCCGCATCGTTCTGTACTACCGCGCCGGCGGTTACAGCCCCGACGATCTGAGCAAGTTCGTGCCGGTGATCGACAAAGTGCAGGGCCTGCAGTTGGGCGGCCTGGCCGACTACCTGCGCAAGCCCGCCACCGCGGCCAAGGACGCGCATCAGTGAATCCGGCCGGCGCCTACCGCACCCGTCACGATCGCGGCGCGACGCTGGCGACGCATCGCCATCGCGAGGCCTACGCGGCGCTGGTGCTGGACGGCGATTACACCGAAACCAGCCTCGACGGCCCGCTGCCGTGCCGGCCGGGAAGCTTGATCCTGCATCCGCCGTATCACGCCCACGGCGACCGCTTCGGCCGCAGCGGCGCCAGCGCGATCAACATCGAACTGCCCGAACCGCCGTCGGCGCAATTGATCCAGACCGCCGCCAGCGCCTGGCAAGTGCACGACCTGCGCGAGGCGCTGGAAGTGTTCCAGCGTTGCCCGCAGCGGCTGCCGGAATTGCTGGCCTGCGCCACGCCGCAAGCGGCGGCCGAACTGCCGGACTGGCAGACCGAACTGCTGCGCGGCATGGACGAAAGCGACGACGACATCGCCTTGATCGCGCGCCGGCTCGGCGTCTCGGCCGAACACGCCAGCCGCGCGCTGAGCCGCAGCTACGGCATGTCGCCGCGGGCGCTGCGGCGCGAAGCGCGCTGGCGCCGCGCGCTGGGAATGCTCGGCGGCTCGCTGCCGCTGGCCGAAGTCGCCGCCGCCGCCGGATTCGCCGATCAGAGCCATCTGCACCGCATCGTCGTCGCCCACGCCGGTTGCACGCCGATGCGGCTGCGGCAACAGATCAAGTACGTACAAGACCGGGACCTGGCCGTCGCGGCCTAATGGCTCCAACGCGCCATCGCGTAAACGGAGCTTCCCCCATGCACGCATCTGTGAAGAAAGCCTCCCTGCTGCCGGCCGCGGCCCTGCTGCCGCTGCTGATCGCCTGCGCGATCGGCCACGCCGCCGACATGCCCAAGCAACCCGACAGCGGCCCGCTGGCCGCCAAGGCCGTCAGCGACGCCATCGGCGCGACCTTGCGCGCCGATGTGCCGACCGCGCTGGCCGCGTTGAAGACCGCGCCGGTCGATCAGTTCAACGAGAAAGACGCGCGCTTTCGCACTTGCATGTTCGAACGCCACGAACGCAAGACCCCGCCGCCGATGACCGACGCGCCGGCCGATCCGCTGGCCCGGCAGGTGCTGGAGGCGTATCAGCGCTACTGGTGGCAGGCCACGCGCGATCCGGCCACGCGGCCGGCCGAGGAAAAGCAGCTCAAGACCAAGCTCGCCGCCCTGATCGGCGAAAAGCCGCCGGCCGAGGGCGAGGAAGCGTTCGAAGCTTTGACCGACCGCCTCAGCGCCGAACTCGGCAAGCGCGGCATGCACGCCTTGCAGGGCCGCACGCCGCCGCTGTACGACTTGCTGGTGTGGGGCAAGCAGGAGGAAAAGGATTACACCGTCGATCTGCCCAGCGGCGAGAAGCAACCGGTGCGCGTGTTCCTGATGGACGACTGGGTCAGCCGCGGCTGGAGCCGCTACACCGCGTGCGAACGCACCGGCACCGGCGGATGGGTCAAACCCGAAGGCCTGTACGCCGTGCATTCGGCCTATGGCGACCTGACCGGCGAAGACTTCCAGGCCAGCTTCCTCGGCCACGAAGCCCAGCACTTCGCCGACCTCAAGCGCTGGCCCGACATGAAACCGTGGGTGCTGGAATACCGCGCCAAGCTGACCGAACTGTTCAAGTCCGACAAGACCCACATGGCCTTGCTGGACAAGTTCTACCGCAGCCGCGACGACGAACCCGATCACCCGCATCCCTACGCCAACAAGCAGGTGATCATCGACATCGTCGCCAAGATGGGCTTGCCGGCCGACAGCGACCTGCACAAATCCGACCCGGTCGCCGTGCGCAACGCCGCGCGCGATGTGCTGATCGAAGACACGCGAAAGCGCGAGGCGGAAACGCCGCCGGCAGCCGCGGGCGATGCGGCGGCCAAGCCGAAGTCGTGAGGGCGGTGCGCGGTTGAAGCGGAACCGCGATTGTGCCGATCCCCGCTCACGACAGACCGTCGTGAGCGGCGATCGCCGTTGTGAGCAGTGTTCGCCACTGAAGCCCCGAAATCTTTTGTGGGAGGGAGCTTCAGCCCCGATGCTTTCGGCTGAGATAGCCGCGCACCGGTACAGGCCCCGAGTAAACTGCCCCCATGCAACAGAACTCCCTATTCGGCGACGCACCGCCGCCCACAGCCGACATCCATCGCCTGTTCTTCGCCCTGCTGCCCGATGAGGCCACGCGCGAGCGCATGGCCGCCGTCGCCGCCGAAGTGCGCACGCAGCACGACGCCGGCGGCCGCCTGATCGGCGCGCACCGCTACCACCTGACCCTGCAATTCCTCGGCGACGCCCACCAGTTCCAGGCCGACCGCGCCGCCGCCGCGCAACAGGCCGCCGCCGACATCGCCGCGGCCGCATTCGATCTGCCATTGGACCGCGCCGGCAGCTTCCGCAACCGCTCGATCCCGTGGTGGCTTGGATGCGAGCGCACCCCCGAAGGCCTGCAGACCTTGTTCGACCGCCTAGGCGTGGCGCTGGCCAAGCGCGGGGTGCGGGTGGAGGGCGGGCACAGCCTGACCCCGCACGTGACCATCGTCCGCGACGCCGCCGCGCCCTTGCATCCGCCCATCGCGATCGGGCTCATCGCCTGGCGCGTGAGCGACTTCGCCCTGATCCACAGCCAACTGGGCTCGCGCAACGCCTACACGGTGCTGGGGCAGTGGCCGCTGGCGGATTGAGCGGCGCACAATAGGCCATCCTCAGCGTGGGAGGCAGCCATGGCACAGCGAAAATCGGGATTGACGGGGGCGGCGAAGGCGGCATCGACGAAAGCCGCTTCGACCAAGACGACTACGAAGAAATCGGTCGCGAAGAAATCCGCAACGAAGACCGCGCCGCCCAAGCAGGCGGCGGCTGCGAAGAAACCCGCGAACGCCGCGTCGAAGAAAGACCATGCGGCCAAGGCGAAGATGAAAACCGCGCCGCCGACGTTGCACGATCCGCGCATCGACACCTACATCGCCGCCTCCGCGGCCTTCGCCCAACCGATCCTCGAACACGTGCGCGCGCTCGTGCACAAGGCCTGTCCGCAGGTAGAAGAGTCGATCAAGTGGGGAATGCCGAGCTTCGTCTATCGCGGCAAGATCCTGTGCGGCATGGCCGCGTTCAAGCAGCACGCCACCCTGGGCTTCTGGCAGGCGCCGAACATCGCCGATGCCGACCGATCCCGCAGCGGCGAAGCGATGGGCCAGTTCGGGCGGCTGACCGCGGTCGGCGATCTGCCCGGCCAGCGCGAACTCAGTCAGCTGGTGAAGCAGGCGATGGCCTTGATCGAGGCTGGGGTGACGCGTTCGCCGGGCAAGACCGCGCGGGCCAAGCCGCCGCTGGCGGTGCCGGACGATCTGGCCGCCGCGCTGAAGCGCAATGCGAAGGCGAGGGCGACGTATGAGGGGTTTCCGCCGAGCCAGCAGCGCGAGTATGTGGAGTGGATCGAAGAGGCTAAGCGCGATGAGACGCGCAAGTCGCGTCTTGCTCAAGCGATGGAGTGGATGGCGGAAGGGAAGATGCGGAATTGGAAATATATGGCGAAGTAGCTCGCGCCGTTTTCTCTTTGAAAAGTAACCCGAGCCGCCCCTTCTTTTCGAAAAAGCAACCCGTGCTGTTCCCTCTCCCCCCTTTGAAAAAGTAACCCGTGCTGTTCCCCCCTTTGAAAAAGGGGGGGCAGGGGGGATTCGCTTTTGCTTTTGGGGCGCGAACAGCAAGAGCAACAGCAACAGCAAATCCCCCCTAACCCCCCTTTTTCAAAGGGGGGAACCGAAGCGGGGGTTCATGGGGGGATGGACGATGGGGCGAGGCGTCCGGTTTGCCGCGCATCGCCCCAATCCACAGCCCTCAGCGCCGAAAATCCACCGCAAACCCAATCAACGTACCCGGAATCCGGCTCATGCCCACCGGGCAATCGCCATCCAACGCCACCTGCGCACGCGCGCCGCTGACGCGATTGACGCAAACCTCGAACTGCTCGCCAGCCCCGGTCTGAGTGACGCTGTAATCGTTGTCGCTGCCGATCAACACCAGATGCTTGCCGTTGCGCAGGCGCGGGCCGATCGCCAGGCCTTCGAGCTTCTCCGGGATGTCGCGCGCGCCGGCGTCGCGCAGCGCGGCCAGGATGTCGAGCTCCGGCGCCTTGCCGACCGCGCGCACATCGGCGGGCAGGTCGTCGCTGCCGGCCAGCGAACGCTCGGCAACGTTGCTCGCGCCGCGCAGCGAAATGCGATAAACGCGCTTGTGCAAGGGCGCGGCGGTGACTTCGACGCCCAGGCCGCGGTTGTCGCGCTCCAACACCAGGAATTCGCTGTCGCTCAGCGCATGGATCGCGCTCAGACCGATGCTGCGGCCCTGGTTGGTCGCGGAGAAATCGTCCGCGGTCGACGGATCGATCGCGTTCAAATCCGCGATCGGCTCCAGCCGGTACACGTACTGGGCGCGCGAACGGCCGCTGCGCAGATCGAACTCGACGATACGCACGTTGCGGCTGCGGCGGCCGTCGTTGTTGGAGCCTTCCTGGGTCAGCGGGTCCTGCATGACCGCATACAGTTTGTCGCCGGAGGCGTTGAAGCTCAGGCCTTCGAAGCCGCGATTGTCCTGGCGGCCGTTGATCACCAGCTTGCGGTCGCCGACGTAATCCAATCCGCCCTGGGCGTTGCGCGGCAGCAGGTTGGCGGGCGTGGCGAAGGCGCGCAGGAAGCGGCCGTTCGGCGAGAACTCGTACACGCTCGGGCCGTATTCGTCGGCGATGAAGAAATGGCCGTTGCGACCGATCGCCAGGCCTTCCGGATCGAAGCTCAAGCCCAGCTTGGACGCATCGCCGTTGAGCAGCTGCGGATTGAGCCCGTTGAAGCTCTCGCCGCGCGCGTTGTGGAACAAGACGGTTTTATCGACCACCGGCTGGCCAATGCGGCCGCTGCGGCGATCATAGGGAATGCGCAGACGCTGCAGGCGCGTGGCGTAGTCGATCACGCCGCCGCCCGGGCCGCGGTCGGACAGCGCGTACCAGTAGCCGTCGCGGCGGTTGTAGCTCAGGTCGGAATAGAAACCGAAGCGGTTGAGATTGGCCTGGTCGGGCGTGCCCGGCGGCAGGCGCACGGCATCGCGGGTGGTGGCCGGGGTCTCGACGACGTTGGTCAGCGACCAGCGCGCGGCGCTCGGCGGCGCGGCCATGGCGGGCATGGCGCAAGCCAGCAGCAGCGTGGTCAGGGCGGTGCGGATCATGCGGGGCTCCTGCGGGTCCGGGGGAAGCGGACCACGCTAGGAGCGGCACATGTCAGTTCAATGACGCCGGTGCGATTCCAGCGGATGGGTCGGGCGCAAACGCACGAACAAACCGAAGTGATCCGACGCCCAGACGCCGTCGCGCGGCTGATTCAGGACGATGCGCGCCTCGATCAGCTCGAAACGCTTCGGGTCGTAGAACACGTGATCGATGCGCTGCGCGGGCAGATAGGCCGGGTTGAGGGTGGTGCTGCGCGCCGGATCGGCGGCGCTGTCGGGATGGGCCTGGGCGTAGGCGTCGCGATAACGCGCGGCCAGGGCTTTGAGTTCCGGCGAATCGGCGTCGCTGTTGAAGTCGCCGGCGACGATGACGTTGCCGGTGCGCTGGCTGTCGTCGATGAAGTCCAGCAGGCTGGCGATCTGGCGGCGGCGGATCGTGCCGCCGTCGCGTTCGTTGTGCAGATGCGTGGCGTAGAAATCCACGCCGTTGTGCATGGCATCGAAGCTCGCCTGCGCGTGCGCGGCGGTGCGGTAGTCGTTCAAGGGTTCCAGCTTGCGCATGTCCTGCGCCGAGCCCGGGATCTTGTACAAGATCGCGTTGCCGTAGCGGCGCTCGGCGTCGTCCGCGTCCACCGAGACGAATCGCACCTTGTAACCGGTCGCCTCCGCGAGGTCTTCGGCCTGATTGCGCAGGCCGGGACGTTGCAGCACTTCCTGCAGGGCGATCAGGTTCGGGTCCAGGCGCCGGATTTCGTCCACGATCATCGCGCGGCGCTTGGGCCAGTCGCCTTTGTCGTGCCAAAGGTTGAGGGTGAGCACGGCGACCGGAACGGCGGCGATGGTGTCCGGCGATCGCGGCAATTCTGCGCCCGAAGCGGCCGTAGCGAGCATCGCCACGATCAGTGCCATCGCGGCCCGGATCGCGTTTCGTGGCCGCAGCGGGGCGGTGTTGGATAGGAATTCGTTGCGGTTCATGGCGAAGCGACCTCGGCGCAGCCCTGGTACATCTTGTGGCCGTCCCACAACGCGGCGCTGGCGGCGTAGACGCGATCGCTCATGCCGTCGCTGCAGCGCTCGCGCTTGTAGAGCAGCCCGATCAAGGTGCCGTCGTCGGTGACGCCCACGTAACCGTCCTTTTGTTCGTTCTCCACGACGATGGACAGTTCCATCTTGCGCAGGCCGTAGTCGAGCTGCAGCCGCATCTTCGGTTTCGGGCCGGCGTCGACCTCGGCCAGCCAGCCCGGTTCGGTGCCGATCGCGCGCAGGGCCGGCGCGGGTTTGGCCGGCGCCGCGCGGGGTTTCGCGGTGTCCGGCGGCGGCGCGGGTTTTCCCGAGCAGGCCGTCAGCAGCAAGACGGTAAGGGCCGGTAGCAGCGCGGTTCGCGAACGCATGCGGGATCTCGGCGGGGGACGGATGCGGCCAGGATAGCGCGTGGGTCGATCCGGGAGAGCCACGTCGAATTGCGGCATAAGCGATCTGCTCATTTACGCGGACAAAAAAAGCGCGGAGCCTGAGCTCCGCGCCTTTGTGCCGGTTCAGCGGTTATGGCTGTTGATCAGCGCGGCACCGACTGCGTGCGCAGCACCGGATACTGGTTGTAGCGCGTATCCCAGGCCGAGTGGCGGCGATAGAAGAAGTCCAGGCGCGCCTGCGGGCTCTTGGCGAAGGCCGCATCGCTTTGCAGCCTGGCGTCGAATTCGGCCTTGACCTTGGGGTCCTTGAGCATTTCGCGCGCCACGTCCTCGGCGACGTAATCCTCCATGTACTCCTTGCGCTCGAAGGCGTTGTTGAACTCGCCCCAGGCCGCCAGCGAATCGGGCGCCAGCGGTTCCAGGATCGCGATCGCCAGGCGCGCCTTGGGCTGGGCGATCGGCACGAACAGTGCGCCGGCGACCAAATCCTGCGTCTCGGCCTTCCAGTCGCCGCTCAGCGTGGTGCGCTGATGGCCTTCGACCGACTGCGCGGCGAACTCGGCCTTGTCGGCGCGGAAGGTTTCCACCTTGGCCTGCTTGAGCGCGCTGTCGAGACGGCGATAGCTCACCCCGTGCTGGTCGAGCTTGGCCGCGACCCACGCAGCCTGCGCCGCCGGCACCAGATAACCGCCGCGCGGCGCGAGCACCTGCCGGCTGGGCTGGATGTCGTACTTCAGCGGGATGTTCCAGATTTCCGGCTTGGTTTCGTCGTAACGCGTCATCAGCGCGCCGGACACGTCCGACGGCGTGCGCGTGTAGGCGTAGCCGCGGAAGGCGATGGTGCGGGTCTTGTCGCCGGCCTTGTAGTCGAGGGCGACGTTCTGTCCGCCCAGCGCCTGCGCGCGTTGATCGGCGGCCAGCGCGGTGCGGCGCCAGTCGGCGCCGTTCGCGCCGATCAGCTCCAGCACATCGACGATGGCGTTGCGGGTGATGCGCACGCGGGTCGGATAGTCCTTCCACGAATGCGTTTCCACCAGCATGCCCAGGCGGTTGCGCAGGAAGAAATAGCCGTGCGAGAAACGCGGCGGCGGCACGCTGTCTTCGAAGCCGGAAGCGGGGTTGTCGGATTCGACGAAGGACGGGTAGTACGACAGCGCCATCGAGCCGTTCTGGTTCAAGCGCTCGATCACGCCGTCGCGCAGCGCGGTGCCGGCCGCGCGCAGGGCTTCGTCGCCAGCGTGCACGGGCTCGACCTGGATCGATACATCGTGCTCGAACTTGGCGCCGTCGGTGACGTGCAGATCGACGTAGGCCAGCGGGTCCCAGCGCTCGACCAGCTTGAGCATGGCCTGCATTTCCGGCGCGTCGGCCTTGAGGTAATCGCGATTGAGGTTGTAGTTCTGCGCGGTGGTGCGCCAGCCCATTTCCTCCGGGCCGCGCTGATTGGGGCGGTTCCAGCGGCCGAAGCGCTCGTGGCCGTCGATATTGAACACCGGCACGAACAGCAGCACCTGCTTGTCGAGCGCGCCCTTGGCCGCTTCGCCGTCCAGGGCCTGGCGCAATGCCAGGAAGCCGGCGTCCTTGCCGTCGATTTCGCCCGAGTGGATGCCGCCCTGGACCAGCAGCACCGGCAGATTCTTCGCCTGCGCCTGCTGCGGCGTGAACGCGCCGCTGCGGGTCACCACCAATACCTTCATCGGCCGGCCTTCGGGCGTGGTGCCGAAGTCTTCGCAACGCACCGCGTCGGGATAGCGCTGGGCGAACTGCGCGCACAGCTCGATCACTTCCTGATAGCGCCCGGTTTTGACGAAGCCGCTGCGCTCGGAGACGGTGGTCAGCGGCGCGGGCGCGGCCATCGCCGGAGCGGCGAGGGCGAAGCTCAGGGCGAGCGGCAGCAGGCTGCGGGACAGGAGGGGAGAATGGAATACACGGTCGGTCATTGCGGACATCCAGCGAGCGGAAAGGGGTTATTCGAAATTGCAGGTCGCACCGGAGCAGGTGAGCGTGTTGAAGTCGTAGATCGCCGAGTGCCCCAACTCGCCGGTCGGGCGCTCCACGCCGCGGGGAACGTAGAAGCGCGCGCTGTGCGCGCCGTACAGTCCGGTCGGCAACCGGTAAGGCTTGAGCACCACGTAGGCGTTGTGCAGGGCAAAGGCCGAGGACGATTCGTCGCGCCGCGCATCGACGCTGCGCTGGCTGTCGCGCCACTGCTGCAGATCGCTGCGGCGGGCTTCGCGCAGATAGCCATCGCGTACGCCTTGGCTCAGGCCGGCTTCGCCCTCCGGGCCGGTGTAGGGGGGCGCGACCGCCACGATCGGCTTGAGCGCCGGCGGCGCGGCCACAGGTGGAAGCGACGCGACGGCCGGCGCGCGCTCGGGAGCAGGTTCAGCCTGCCTCGGTTCGGCGGCCGGTGGCGAAGGCCGCGGCGAGACGGCGGTGTCCGAGGGCGCGGCGGCGGGCTGGTCTTGCGGCCGTTCGCGCTGCGACGCGTATTCGAACGCCTTGTTGACCGAGTCGCAGCCGCCCAGCGCGATCGCGCAGCACAGAGCGCAGAGCATCAGGGTGGAACGCGTGAGCATGCGGCGATTCCTGATCGTGCGCCGGCCCGGGACGGGGCGGCGCGGCGGCGGGATGCGGATCGGCGCCTGGTGGCGTCGCGAGCGGCCTAATTTACGGGATCGCGTGCGGCCGCGCTTGTGGATTCTTTAGCTAACTGACACGAGGTGACAGGAGTCATCGCGACCGCCTGCGCGCGAGGGCGGGGCGGCTGCGGCCTCGGCCGCTCGTGGTCTAGACTTCGCATCCGTCTTGTCTGGATACCTTCGCCATGTACGCCTTGTATTACTCGCCGGGCACCGCCAGCCTGCTGGTCCATTGGCTGCTGATCGAGATGGAGATCGAACACGAGCTGCGTCTGGTCGATATGGACGCGCGTGCGCACAAGAGCGCTGAGTATCTGGCGATGAATCCCAACGGCGTGGTGCCCACGCTGATCGTCGACGGCCAGCCGCGCTACGAAGCCGCGGCGCTGGCGATGTATTTGGCCGACCGTCATCCCGACGCCGGATTGGCCCCGGCGCTCGACGATCCGCAGCGCGCGCTGTACGACCAGTGGATGTTCAATCTGGCCAGCACGCTGCAGTCGCCGCTGCGCCTGTGGTGGTATCCGTGGGACCTGCAGGCCGACGACGAGGCGGTGCGGGCCGGCGCGCAGGCTCGGATCGAAGCCGCCTGCGAACGGCTGGACGCGCAACTGGCCGCGCACGGGCCGTACCTGCTCGGCGAGCGCCTGAGCGCGGCCGACTTCTACCTGACCATGCTGATGCGCTGGACTCGCAAGATGCCTAAGCCCGCGCACGAGTGGCCGCATCTGGGCGAGTTCGCGCGGCGCATGAAGGCGCGGCCGGGCTTCGCCACGCTGTATCAGCGCGAAGGCTTGAGCGAGTGGGCTTAGGAGTCGGTGCAAAAATTCCGAAAGACAGGTTCGTCATTCCCGCCAAGGCGGGCTCCGCTTTACTTCGGCGGAGCCGAACATCCAGCGACTTCAAGCGTTCTCGCACGAAAGGCCCTGGATTCCCGCGTTCGCGGGAATGACAAGCAAAAGCGAAGATGCTCTACACCTGAAGCAACGGTTTGAACAAGCCCTAAGCGAAACGGAAAATCAAGGAGTACCGATCAAAATGGACGCCGATCAAATGCAGACGAACCTGTTTCGAAGCATCTTCCGCGCAGCAGCGTTGCACCGCGACCCGCGCGCGGCACGCATCATCGCCGCACTCGCCCTGGGCCTGACATTGTCGCTCCCGGCATTCGCCGCGAACACGAAACCGGCGTCCGACAAGTCCGAAACCCGCGCCGCGAATACAGCGGCCGGCACGCGGGTCGGCGGCATCGCGCCGGAGGAATGGACGGTGCGCTGGTGGCGCTGGGCGCACAGCTTTCCCGATGGCCTGACGCCGTACCAGGACACCGACGGCAGCCGTTGCGCGATGGGCCAGGACGAAGACGGCCCGGTCTGGCTCCTGGCCGGGACCGACGGCCGCTTCGACGCCAAGCGCCGCTGCCAGGTGCCGCTGGGCAAGCACCTGCTGATTCCGCTGATCAACCTGTACACCCACACCCCGCGCGTCGGCAAATACGCGACCACCTGCGCCCAGCTCAAGGCCCAGGTGGCGGTCAGCAACCGGGCCTTGGCGAGCGCGGTCATCCTCATCGACGGCAAGCCCCTGCCGCCGCCGGTGCGGCTGATTTCGCGCTGCTTCGACCCCTTCGCCGCGCAGCGCGATTCCGGCCCGCAGCAGGACGCCCAGTCCCGCCACCACGCCGCGGCCGACGGTTACTGGGCGCTGTTGCCGCCGCTGCCGCCGGGCAAGCACCGGCTGGTGGTCGGCGCCAATTACGGCACCGACAAGGATCAGGACTACGGTCGCATGATCCAGAACTTCGAATACGAGCTGCAGATCGGCGATCCGGCGATCTGAACGGCGCCGCCGCAACGGCCGGCGCGCCGCCGGGCGGGGCCAAACCGGCTGCGGGGCCGATCGGTTAGGCTGTGGGGCTGGACCGTCCGGCGCCGTTGCGCCCGGGCTTTCGCATGGAACGCGCGACCCGACCCGCACAGGACCGCCGTAGATGAACCCAGCCGCCACCGTCCCCGCCGATTCGCAGGGCAAGATGCCCCGCCAGATCGCATACATCATCGGCAACGAGGCGGCCGAGCGCTTCAGCTTCTACGGCATGCGCAACATCCTGGTGTCGTTCCTGGTCGGAACGCTGCTGCTGGCCTCGACCGAGGGCCTGGCCGAGCGCGAGCACATGGCCAAGGAAGTGTTCCACAGCTTCATGATCGGCACTTACTTCTTCCCGCTGCTGGGCGGCTGGCTGGCCGACCGTTATTTCGGCAAGTACAACACCGTCATCTGGTTCTCGCTGGTGTACTGCGCCGGCCACGCCTGCCTGGCCTTGTTCGAGCACAACCAGACCGGTTTCTACACCGGCCTGTTCCTGATCGCCTTCGGCGCCGGCGGCATCAAACCATTGGTGGTGTCGTTCTGCGGCGACCAGTTCGACCAGAGCAACAAGCACAAGGCCAAGCTGGTGTTCGATGCATTCTATTGGACGATCAACTTCGGCTCGCTGTTCGCCTCCTTGCTGATGCCGATCTTCCTGCGCGAATACGGCCCGGCGGTGGCGTTCGGCATTCCCGGCGCGCTGATGTTCCTGGCCACCTTGATCTTCTGGCTCGGCCGCAAGCGCTACGTGATGGTGCCGCCGAGCCGGGATGCGCCGGACCCGGATTCGTTCTTCAACGTCGCCCGCACCGCGCTGACCGCCAAGGTCGCCGGGCAGGGCAATCCCGGCGTGGCGGTGGCCGCGGTCGGGGTGGCGCTGGCGGCCGGCGCGCTGGCGCTGATTCCGAGCCTGGGCTTCGTCAAGAGCGCATGCATGGCGCTGGGCCTGCTGATCGGCTTCGGCGGTTACGGCGTTTCGCTGCAGCTCGAACGCGCACGCGGCAAGCATCCGGCCGCGGCGGTGGACGGCGTGCGCGCGGTGCTGCGGATTCTGATCGTGTTCGCCTTCGTGACCCCGTTCTGGTCGCTGTTCGACCAGAAGGCTTCGACCTGGGTGCTGCAGGGCCAGCGCATGGTGGTGCCGACCGAGCTGTGGTGGTGGCCGAGCTGGCTGATCTCCGGCGAGGGCGGGGCCAAGGCCGCGGCCTCGCAGATGCAGGCGATCAATCCGCTGCTGGTGATGCTGCTGATCCCGTTCAACA
Source organism: Lysobacter sp. TAB13 (assembly GCF_052113885.1). Lineage (NCBI taxonomy): Bacteria > Pseudomonadati > Pseudomonadota > Gammaproteobacteria > Lysobacterales > Lysobacteraceae > Lysobacter > Lysobacter sp. TAB13. The sequence continues at coordinate 42,896 of NZ_JBFRDR010000023.1, forward strand.
ACCTGGTCCTGTACCCGGCCTTGCGCCGCGTGGGCTTCAACCCGACGCCGCTGCGGCGGATGGGGTTTGGTATCGCGGTCACGGGTTTGTCGTGGATCGTCGCGGCGACTATTCAGTTGTATATGGACGCCGGGCACCCCATGTCGCTGGCATGGCAGATTATTCCTTACATCTTGTTGACGTTCGGCGAGATTTTGGTCTCGGCGACGGCATTGGAGTTCGCCTACAGTCAGGCGCCGCCGTCGATGAAGGGCGTGATCATGGCGTTCTGGTATCTGACCAGCACCTTCGGCAACCTGTGGGTGATGCTGACCAACGCGGCGGTGCGCAACGACGCGGTGATCTCGCAAATCGCCTCCACCGGCCTGAGCGAGAACGCGTTCCTGATGTTCTTCTTCGCCGCGTTCGCCTTTGTCGCCGCGGCCGCGTTCGGGCTCTACGCCCGCACCTATCCGATGCAAGACCACTACCGCACGGCCTGAGCGGCCGCGCCGGACTCTCCGTGAACCTTACGAGCCAGACCCGACCATGATCACCTTCATCCTGATCGCCGTGACCGTGCTGGTGTCGTGGCAGGCGTTCGAGAAACGCCGCATCTTCGAACGCCTGGTGCTGTGGCCGCCGGGCGTGGAGCGCTTCCACCAGTACGACCGCCTGCTCACCCACGGTTTCGTGCACGCCGACTGGATGCACCTGCTGTTCAACATGATCACGCTGTACTTCTTCGGCCGCGCGGTCGAGAGCGTGTTCGCGCAGTTGGTGGGGCAGGCGATGTACGTGCTGTTCTATCTGTCGGCGATCGTGGTGGCGATCCTGCCCAGCTACCTGCGCCATCGCAAGGACGGCAGCTACGTCAGCCTGGGCGCCTCGGGCGCGGTGTCGGCGGTGCTGTTCGCCTTCGTGCTGGTCGATCCGTGGAGCTGGATCATCGTGTTCGTGATCCCGGTGCCGGCGGTGATCTACGCCATCGCCTACATCGGCTATTCCTACTGGATGGACAAGCGCGGCCGCGACAGCATCAACCACAACGCGCACCTGTCCGGCGCGATCTACGGCCTGCTGTTCGTGCTGTTGATGGAGCCGGGGCTGGGCGTGCGCTTCCTGCAGAAGCTGGCCAGTCCGAGCCTGCCGTCGTTCTTCGGCTGAGTTCCGGCGCGACCCGGGGGCCTGCGGCTATAAGACGACGGCGGCCCAGGCCGCCGTCGTTCGTTGACGCGATTCGATCGGTCCGGCGCTGCCGGACTCAGGCCGCCATCGAGCGGTCGAAGGCGTGGTCGCTCTCGCCGTAGGCGGCGGCCAGGCCGGCCTGGATCTCGGCGTCGAGTTCGCGCAGTTCGGCGTCGTCGGCTTCCCCGCCGCGGGCCAGTTCGTAGAGGCGGGCGATAACGGCGCTGGAGTGGACGTCGTCGCTGTACTGGTCGATATGCCTGGTCATCTGGAACCCCCTGCTCAGTTCTTATGTGGACTTACGCACAGTTCCACGCATATTCCGTGCCAGGGTTTTCCCTAGCTTGACGAGCGAAAAAGTGACGCGAGAGGTCAACACAGGCCGGTCATGATCAGTCGCGTGACGCGATGCGGCGACTCTCACTTCCGCTCACCCGCGCCACGATCCGGCGATGCTCACGCTCGCTCACCCGCCATGAAGGTTGCGCGTGCTAACACGGTGATCGCGTTTACGCACAGGCTGATGTGGGTACAGGGGCAGCCGCTATCATTCGCGCATTCGAAACACTTCGACGAGGAGTTAAGTATGGCGATCAAGAAAGTCGGCAAGTCCGCGGGTAAATCCGCGAAGCCCGCGGCCAAGCGCGCGGCGAAGAAAACCGCCGCGGCCAAGCCCGCCGGCAAGACCGCGGCGAAGAAGGTCGCGAGCAAGCCGGCCAAGCGCGCGGCAAGCAAGAAAAGCGCTGTAAAAAAGGCTGTGGCGAAGAAAACTGCAGGCGCCCGGAAGGCGGCGGCGAGCAAGCCGGCGGCCAAGAAGGCGGCTGCGAAGAAGGTCGCGAGCAAGAAGCCGGTTGCCAAGAAGGCCGCTGGCAAGAAAGTCGTAGGCAAGAAGTTGGTGGCGAAGAAGGCCGCGGCTAAGAAGACGAACAAGCCGGTCGCGAAGAAGAGCGCGGCGAAGAAGAGCGCGAGCAAGCAGGCCGTCGTCAAGAAGACCGCGAGCGGCAAAGTCGCGGCGAAGAAAATCGCGGCGCGCAAGCCCGCCGCCAAGCGCGTCGCGCCCAAGCCGGCCGTTCGCAAGCCGGTGCTGAAGCAGGCGGCCAAGCCGGTCGTGAACAAGCGCGCCGCGGTCAAGCCGGTCGCGGTCAAGCCGGCGCCGGGCAAGTCCGTGGTCAGCAAGAGCGCGGCCAAGCCGGTCGTCGCGAAGAAATCCGTCGCGCCGCAGGCGCAGGCGTCCAAGCCGGCCGCCAAGCCGGCGGTGACGAAGCAGACTGCCGCGTCGGCGGCGAAGAAGACTGTGAGCAAGCCCGCCGCGCAACCGGCGGCGCCCAAGCCGGCCGCACCGGCCGCAGCGAAGCAAGTCGCGCCGAAGCCCGCGAAGCCGGCCCCGGCCGCGCCGCCGGCGGCATCGGAACCGGCCAAGTCCAAGCCCGTGTCCAAGCGCGCTCAGCCGACGCCGTCGGCCACCGCCGCGGTCGCGGCGACGCCGGCTCCGGCCGATCTGTTCCAGGACCAGGCCGCGGCCGCGCCGAGCAAGCCCAAGGCCCAACGCAAGCCCAAGCCCAAGGCGGAAGCGCCGTCGGCGGTGCCGGCCGGTTCGCTGGCGGCCGCGGCGGTGGCGTCGGAATCGGCCGCGCCCGCGCTGTTGCCGGAGTCGCATGAGTCCAAGCCGCAAGCCGCGGCCGGCAGCGTCGCCGCTCAAGGCGCGGCGCAGACCGCGATCGAGGCCGAAGGCGACGCCCCCGAGGCTCGCAAGGCCGACGTTGCGCCGCAGCGCGAAGACGAAGCGGCGAACGATGCCGAAGACGAAGCCGCGGCGGGCGCATCGGCCGACGACAGCGACGACGACGGTTCCGACGATGAAGGCAGCGGCGGCGGCGAGCACACCGGCGGCGGTTCCCACATCACCCCGGAACAGGCGCTGGAAAACACCCGTCGCTTGCTTGAAGCCAAGCAGGAGCAGGCGCGTGGGGCGCAGCCGTGGCAGCAGCTCGATTCGCACCACGGCCACGTGCCGCAGCCCGGCCCGCAGTCGGAGAGCGCGGCGCAGAAGGCCGGCGAACTGCACGCGGCCGAGAGCCGGATGGACGCGATCCAGGGTTCCAACAGCACCCAGGACCGGCACAATCAGGGCAAGCGCGACAACCGCTGAGCGCCCAAGCCGGAATCGCCGCCGCGCGGTGGTTCCGGCATCGCTCCCTCTATCGCACAGGACCGTTCAATGGCCGTTTCCGTACAACACGAACCGCAGTCGCAGCGTTTCACCGTCGAGGTCGACGGCGTGCAGGCGCTGCTCGAATATCAGATGCGCGGCGATCAGCTCGTCATCACCCACACCGGCGTGCCCGAAGCGATTGGCGGCCGCGGCATCGCCAGCGATCTGGTCAAGGCCGCGTTCGAATATGCGCGCGGCGCGGGCTATAAGGTCCGTCCGGCCTGCTCGTACGCGGCCGCTTGGGCCGAGCGGCATGCGGAGTATTCGCAGCTGCTGGCTTGAGGGCAGGCGCTGACCGTTGCCCCCTTTGGAAAAGGGGGCGGCGCCCGGTGCAAGCTTCAGATACAGACGAATCGGTAGCGGGGGGATTTGCTCTTCGCAGGCAAAAGCAAATCCCCCCTGGCCCCCCTTTTTCAAAGGGGGGAATCCTCAGGGTTACAAGGCTGGCGCTGACCGTTGCCCCCTTTGAAAAAGGGGGCGGCGCCCGGCGCAAGCCCAGATGCAGACGAATCGGTAGCGCGGGGGATTTGCTCTTCGCGGGTAAAAGCAAATCCTCCCTGGCCCCCCTTTTTCAAAGGGAGGAATCCTTCGGGTGAGAGTATTGAGGTCGGGCAGGGGCGCCGTCGGCGCGATCCATCCCCCCGTGCGACGCCCAAAACCCCCGCCGGATGAATCGATCCGCGCAAAAACCGCCCCGCGACGCCCCCGCGCTCGCCAATCCGCGGCGTCTGTGCCAGCCTACGCGCCCCCCGACATCCCGCCGGCCGGTTTTCCGGCATGCTTCCGCCATGCGCCTGAACAAACACATCAGCGACACCGGTTTCTGCTCCCGCCGCGAGGCCGACGGCTTGATCGCCGAAGGACGGGTCACCGTCAACGGCATCCGCGGCCGCGTCGGCAGCGAGGTGGGCGAGGGCGACGAGGTCCGCATCGACGGCGAGATCGTGCGCGCGCGCGTGGCGGTCAAGGGCAAGCGCCAGCATGTCTATATCGTCCTCAACAAGCCGGTCGGCGTGGTCTGCACCACCGAGTCCACGGTCAAGGACAACATCGTCGATTTCGTCGGCCACGACCGCCGCATCTTCCCGATCGGCCGCCTGGACAAGGATTCCGAAGGCCTGATCCTGATGACCAGCAACGGCGACATCGTCAACGAGATCCTGCGCGCCGAGAACAAGCTGGAAAAGGAATACCTGGTCGCGGTGAACCACGAGGTCACGAACGAATTCCTGCGCGGCATGAGCCGCGGCGTGCCGATCCACGGCCAGACCACGCTGCCGTGCAAGACCGGCAAGCTGGGCCGCTTCGGCTTCCGCATCGTGCTGGTGCAGGGCCTCAACCGGCAGATCCGCCTGATGGCCGCGCACTTCGGCTTCCGGGTCAAGCAACTGCTGCGCTCGCGCATCGGCAACGTCAAGCTCGGGCACCTCAAGCCGGGTCAATGGCGCAATCTCACCGACGCCGAACTGCAGGGCCTGCTGCCGCATCGCAGCGAGTGGTGAACAGATCCACAACCCGCGGCTGAGCGGCCGCGACCGCAAGGCCCAGCGGTCCGCGATCTAGATGTGGACGTCACGCATTGCGCGATAATGTCGCGCGAAACATCCAATGGACGTCCGACTAAAAGGATTGCTGCATGAAGCGCGTCACCGCCGTCTGTCTGCTTGCCCTGGCCCTGGCGGCCTGCAAGAAGGAAGCCACGCCGCCGCCGGCCGCGACCGCGCCGGCCGTCACGCCCGGAACCGCTCTGCCGGCGCCGGTCGCGACCGACGCCGGACCGGTCGAGCTCAAGGAAGTGGTCGAAACCACGCCCAACTACGTGGTCGGCATCACCTACAACACCAAGGCCGCCCAGTACCCGGGGCTGGCGCGCGAGCTCAAGCACTACGCCGATAACGCGCGCAGCGAACTCATCGAGGCCGCCAACGGACGCACCGCCAAGGAAAACCCCTCGCCGTACGAGCTGTCGCTGACCTTCGACGACGTCGTCGATGCGCCCGACATGGTCGCGGTGTCCGCCGACGGCAGCAGCTACACCGGCGGCGCCCATGCCGCGCCGCTGATCGCGCGCTTCGTCTGGCTGCCCAAGCAGAACAAGCTGCTCAAGGCCGAGGAACTGATTCCGGACAAGGCCGGCTGGGACGCGGTCTCGCGTTTCGTGCGCGAGCAACTGCACTCGGCGCTGTCGCAGCGCATCGACGCCGACGATCTGGCCCCGGCCGTGCGCGCCGAGCAGATCGAGACCGGCGGCCGCATGATCGACGACGGCACCGCCGCCGATCCGGCCAACTTCGCCATGTTCGAACCGATGCGTTCGGCCGACGGCAAGCTCAGCGGCCTGAAGTTCGTGTTCGCGCCGTACGAAGTCGGCCCGTATTCGGACGGCACGCAGATGGTCGAGGTGCCGGCCGCAGTGTTGCTGCCGCATCTGGCGCCGGCGTATCGGCCGCTGTTCGTCGGCGGGGCCTGAGTTCGGCCTTGAGCAGTCCCTTCTCCCGCTTGCCACCCAAGGTGACTTCCTTCGGGGCGCGGGAGAAGGTGCCCGGAGAGCCTGCCCCCGCGGAGGCGGGGGGCGGATGAGGGAGGCCGCGTCGGACTCCGCCGCCTCCTCTGCCCCTGAGCAGGAATGATCAGAAACGCAACTCAGCGTTCGCCAAAAACCACACGATTCGGCACATCGCCCCAGGCCGCATTTGTTATCGTGCGGCCATGCGCAAACACCGCGCAGCGCGGCGCCGCAGCACCGGACGCCGCGACAGGAACCTCGTCTCAGGACGAGCGCGCAACGCTTCACATCGGCGCAGCGCAAGCCGTAACGCACCGCACTTCACCGACCCCCGATCGAGGCCGTCATGCCCCTGGCGTCGCTGCGTAAACGAGTCGAAGGTCTGCTGGCGCTGGCCGATGTGCGCATCGGCGGCGACCGGCCCTGGGACATCCAGGTCGAAGACGACGAATTCTATGTGCGCGTGGTCGCGCAGGGTTCGCTCGGGCTCGGCGAAACCTACATGGACGGGAGCTGGCACGCGCCGGCGCTGGACGAACTGCTGGTGCGGCTGCTGCGCGCGCACGTGGACGAGCAGGTGCACGGCTGGGCGGCGATCCTCGACGGCCTGCGCGCGCACCTGATCAACCTGCAGAGCCACCGCCGCAGCTTCACCGTCGGCGAGCGCCACTACGACCTGGGCAACGATCTGTACCGGGCCATGCTCGGCAAGCGCCTGGTCTACAGCTGCGGCTACTGGCGCGACCGGCAGGGCCAGTCCCTGCGCGATCTGGATTCGGCCCAGGAGGCCAAGCTCGATCTGGTCTGCCGCAAGCTCGGCCTCAAGCCGGGCATGCGCGTGCTGGACATCGGCAGCGGTTGGGGCGAGGCGCTGAAATTCGCCGCCGAGCGCTACGGCATCGTCGGCGTCGGCATCACCGTGTCGCACGAGCAGGCCGAGTTCGCCCGCGATCTGTGCAAGGGCCTGCCGATCGAATTCCGCCTGCAGGATTACCGCGACCTCGACCAGCGCTTCGACCGCATCTTCTCGCTGGGCATGTTCGAGCACGTCGGGGTCAAGAACTACGACAGCTACTTCGACGTCGCCCTGCGCTGCCTGGACCGCGACAGCGCCGACGGCGGCCTGTTCCTGCTGCACACCATCGGCGGCAACCGTTCGGTGACCCATACCGATCCGTGGATCGCCAAGTACATCTTCCCCAATTCGATGCTGCCCTCGGCGCGGCAGATCGCCGAACACGCCGAAGGCCGGTTCGTGATCGAGGACTGGCATAACTTCAGCGCCGACTACGACCTGACCCTGCAGGCCTGGCGCGACAACGTCGAGCGCGCCTGGGAGCAACTGGACGCGCGCTACGACGAGCGCTTCCGGCGCATGTGGCGGTTCTATCTGGCCGCTTCGATGGCGACCTTCCGCAGCCGGCACGCGCAGCTGTGGCAGTTGGTGCTGTCGCCGGAAGGCGTGCCGGGTGGGTATGTCGCACCGCGGTAGGTTGCGATCGGCCAGCAGTCGCAGCCCGCTCAAAGCCGTCATTCCCGCGAACGCGGGAATCCAGTGTCTTTACGCGAACTGGCACGAAAGTCGCTGGATTCCCGCGTTCGCGGGAATGACGGGTCAAACAAGAGTAACGAGTGGGTGACGTACTAAAACAGGAAAGCCGGGCCACCGAAACAGCAGCCCGGCCGTCGCCTCAACCCTGCTGCTCCAGCGCCAGCTTCGAATGCCGGATGCCGTAAGCGAAATACACCAGCAGCCCCAGCGACACCCAGATCACGAAGATCAGCCAGGTGATCGCCGCCAGCTCCGACAGCAGCCAGATCGAGAAGCCGATACCGATGATCGGGATCACCGGCACCAGCGGCGTGCGGAACGAGCGGTGCAGGTCCGGCTTGCGCACGCGCAACACCCACACCGACGCGCAGATGATGATGAAGGCCGAAAGCACGCCGATGTTGACCAGCTTGGCGACCTCGCCGATCGGCAGGAAGCCGGCGACCAGCGCGGTGAACACGCCCAGCACGATGGTCGGACGATGCGGGGTGCCGTACTTGGGATGGATCTTGGCGAACCAGCCCGGCAGCAGGCCGTCGCGCGACAGCGAGAACCAGATCCGCGCCGCGCCCAGCATGAAGGCGAACAATACGCTGGCGATGCCGATCACCGCCGAGAACGCGATCGCCTTCGCCACCCACGGCAGGCCCAGCGCGGCGAAAGCATCCGACACCGGCGCGTCGCCGTTGAGCTTGGAGTAGTGGGCGATGCCGGTCAGCACCAGCGACACCGCCAGGTACAGCACCATCGACACGCCCAGCGACAGCAGCACCGCGCGCGGCAGATCGCGTTGCGGGTTCTTGGATTCCTCCGCCGCCGTGGTCAGGGTGTCGTAGCCGAACACCGCGAAGAACACCACCGCCGCGGCGGTGCCGACGCCGGCGAAGCCGAAGTGGCCGACGCCGTTGGCATCGACCACGCGCTCGGGAATGAACGGAACCCAGTTGGCGGTGTCGATGTAGAACACGCCCACGCCGATCACCAACAACACCGCGACGATCTTGATCGCCACCACCAGCGTATTGAAGCGCGCGCCCCACTCGGTGCGGAACACCAGCAGCGCCGACACGGCCAGGGTGACGCCGGCGGCGATAACGTTGAACACGCGGCCTTCGCCGGTGCCGATCGCGCCTTGCGCCCACACCGGAAGATGGATGCCCATGCCTTCGAGCAGAACCTGCACGTAGCCGGACCAGCCGATCGCCACCACCGCGACGATCAAGGCGTACTCCAGCAGCAAATCCCAGCCGATCAGCCATGCCGCCAGTTCGCCCAGGGTCGCGTAGCTGTAGGTGTAGGCGCTGCCGGTGACCGGGATCATCCCGGCGAACTCGGCGTAGCACAGCGCCGCCGCGGCGCTGGCGATGCCGGCGATCAGGAAGGCCAGGGCGACCGCCGGGCCGGCGTTCTCCGCGGCCTGATGTCCGGCCAGCACGAACACGCCGACGCCGATGATGCCGCCGATACCGATCGCGGTGAGCTGCCATAACCCCAGCACGCGCCGGAAGTCCGAGCGTTTTCCCGCTTCGGCTTGCAACTGTTCCACCGACTTGTGCCGCAGGATCTTGGCAACCAGGCTCATCGAGCGCTCCTTCCGAATGACCGCCGCATCATAGCGGCTGTGCGGGCGCGCGGCGGACGGTGGCGCATGGAGGCACCTTTCGGCCGCGGTGGCGGGCCGGACGCTTCACGCACCCCGGCCGGCGGACGTTGTGGTGGAAGCGAGGCCGGCCGCGGCGATCGTGCCCAGGCACGGCGCGACGCAGCACGGCTTCGCGCCGGGCGCCGCAGGCGCTGCGGCCATCGAATGCGGACACCGCAGGAGGTTCTATGCCGTACCAGTTCGTCAACGACGTCAATCCCAAGAAGATTCAAAAGCTCGCCAACCCCGTGCAGGCGGATGGGGTGATCGAGCAGATTTCCGCGCTGGCCGAGGAGACCGAGCCGGTGAACGGCGATCAGGTCAATCAGTGGCTGGGTCTGCTCGCAGGCGACGAGATCCTCGCGCAAAAGGTCAAAGGCAGCGTCAATACGATCGAGGTGTACCCGGGCGGCAAGGGCAGTCCGGACCGCATCTTCATCACCGCCGGCGGCGGAACCGTCACCGTGGTCGCGGTCGGCGAAGCCAGTCACAAGTGATCGGCGCGGGCGACGGCCCGGTTGCGGGTCGTCGCGCGGGCCCGCCTGCCTGTCATGCGGTCGCGGCAGACTGAAGCGGCGGCGCCTGGCCGCCGCTCTCTGGCCCTGTACGACGAGGTAGGATCCCGCAATGCCGCACTTTCATCTCCCGACCCGGCCGAGCCTGCGCCGGTCGCTGGCCGCGCTGGCGCTGTGCGCCGCGAGCGCCGCCCACGCTTCCGCTCCCACGCCCGCGAAGACGCCGATGACCGACCGAGCCACCGTCCTGGGCCAGCAGGGCCTGATCGTGATCGCCCATCGCGGCGCCAGCGGCTACCGCCCCGAGCACACGCTCGAGGCCTACCGCCTGGCGATCCAGCAGGGCGCCGACTTCATCGAACCCGACCTGGTCGCGACCCGCGACGGCGAACTGGTGGTGCGCCACGAGAACGAGATCTCCGGCACCACCGACGTCGCCGACCATCCCGAGTTCGCCGATCGCAAGACCAGCAAGACCATCGACGGCGAGAAACTCACCGGCTGGTTCACGGAGGATTTCACCCTCGCCGAACTCAAGACGCTGCGGGCGAAGGAGCGCATCGCGCAGATCAGGCCGGGCAACACCCGCTTCGACGGGCAGTTCCCGATCGCCACGTTCAAGGAAGTGATCGCGCTGGCCAAACAGGAGAGCCGCGACGGCCGCGTCATCGGCATCTATCCGGAAACCAAGCACCCGACCTGGTTCGCCAGCGAAGGCACGCACCTGGACGGATCGCCGATCCACATATCGCTCGGCGAGAAGCTGGTCGCCACGCTGGTGGCGGAAGGTTTCACCGATCCGGGGCGGGTGTATATCCAGAGTTTCGAAGTCGCCAACCTGATCGAACTCAAGCAGCGCATCCTGCCCAAGGCCGGCATCGACCTGCCGCTGGTGCAGTTGTATGGCGATTTCGAGCGCGACCGGCCCTACGATTTCGTCTACAACGCCGGCCATAAGGCCGATCTGGACGCGATTTACGGCGGACTGATCGCGGCGATTCCCGGCGGCATCGACGCCAAAACATCGTTCGCGGCGCTGACCGAAACCGCGGCCTTGACCTGGATGAAGGCGAACTACGCCGCAGGCCTGGGGCCGTCCAAGAGCAGCGTGATCCTGCGCGCGCCGTTGCCGGCCAAGCGCGATGCCGACGGCGACGGCCGTGCGCTGTTGAGCACGCGCAACACCGGTTTCATCCATCCGGTGCTGGGCCGCGCGCTGGCGCTGGGGTTGCAGGTGCACCCGTACACGCTGCGCGCCGAAGAGCCGTTTCTGACCCAGACCGCCAACGGCGTCGATCAGAGCGCGCTGGGCGAGGCGCTGCAGCTGTATTCGCTGGGCGTGCAGGGGTTCTTTATCGACCAGCCGGATATTGGCGTGGCGGCGCGCAAGCTGTTCCTGGAGCAGAGCCGGATCGCGCCGGTCAAGGCGCCTTGAGGTTAGGGTGCGGCGCGAACTGAGCCGAAAGCATCGGGCCTGAAGGGCCCTCCCACAAAAGACCTCGGCGCTTCGCGAGCGTCGTGGCCGATGGGTTTGTTGTGGGAGGGCCCTTCAGGCCTGATGCTTTTCGCTCAGCCACCGCGTTCGCTACCCCGAACACGAACCAGCGAACACCAAGCCAATACACAGCGCCGAAATCTTTTGTGGGAGGGCCCTTCAGGCCCGATGCTTTTCGCTCAGCTGCCGCGTTCGATACCCCGAACACGAACCAGCGAACACCAAGCCAATACACAGCGCCGAAGTCTTTTGTAGGAGGGCCCTTCAGGCCCGATGCTTTTCGCTCAGCCACCGCGTTCGCTACCCCGAACACGAACCAGCGAACACCAAGCCAATACACAGCGCCGAAATCTTTTGTGGGAGGGCCCTTCAGGCCCGATGCTTTTCGCTCAGCCGCCGCGTTCGATACCCCGAACACGAATCAGCGAACCATCAAGCCAACGCCGCCTGCAACGTAGCCCCACAATCGGCCTGCAACTTCAAAGTCGCGATCTCATCCGCCCGCGTCACCCCGCGATTGAGCAGCGCCAACGGCAACCCGGCCTCGCGCGCCGCGCGGGCGAAGCGGAAACCGGAATAGACCATCAGCGAGGAGCCGACCACCAGCATCGCGTCGGCTTCGGCCAGGGACTGCTGCGCCGCCGCCACCCGCGCGCGCGGAACGTTCTCGCCGAAAAACACCACATCGGGCTTGACCATGCCGCCGCACTGCGCGCACACCGGCGTGTGGAAACGGTCGAAGTCCAACCCTTGCAGATCGGCGTCGCCGTCGGGCAGGGCGGCCGCGTCCAGGCCGACCCAGTCGGGATTGCGTTGCGCCAGTTCCTGCTGCAAAGCTTCGCGCGCCAGCCGCGCGCCGCAATCCAGGCAGATCACTTCGTCCAGGCAGCCGTGCAGATCGACCACCTCGAGGCTGCCGGCCCGCGCGTGCAGGCCATCGACGTTCTGCGTCACCAGCGCATGATCGGGTTCGCGCTGCTGCCAGCGCGCCAGCGCGTCGTGTCCGGCATTGGGCCGCGCGCCGGAGAACGACGGCCAGCCGACGAAGCTGCGCGCCCAGTAGCGCGAACGCGCGCGCGCATCGCCGACGAAGGCGCGTAGGTCGATCGGCGGCTTGCGCTGCCAGGCGCCGCTTTCGTCGCGGTAGTGCGGAATCCCTGAGTCGGTGCTGATGCCGGCGCCGGTCAGCACGAATACCCGGCGGTGCGGGCGCAGCCAGTCGTAGAGCGCTTGCGCAGCGGTGTGGGTGTCGTGGGCGGCGGAGGAATTCATGCGGGCGGCGATGGCTGGCGTCGATTCACGGCTCTGAGATGGCGGCGAAGGGGCGGCGATCCAAGGGCAAGCCCGGAACGCACGGTTGCGCGCCCGGCGCCGTCGATCCGCGTCCGGCGTATTGAGGATAACGGCGCAGGCGCGGCATCCGGCCGCGCCCGCCCCGGAAAACAAGAAGGCCGCCCGGATCGCTCCGGGCGGCCTGGCTGCCCGCGAGCCGAAGCTCGTGGGCCGCCGGGGGGAGGTCCCTGTGCAGCGGCATGCCGCTGCCATTACCAGACGATGCCCGCGCCGACCGTGACGCCGACATCGCCCCTGGAGTTGCTGTTGCCCGACAGCTTGTAGACGTAGCGGCCATCCTCGGTGATGGTCGAGATGCCGATCGCGAAACCGGTCTCGCCGCGGAAGCTGCTCGCCGCGATCGCCGCCATGCTCTTGCCCGGCATGTACGACTGCGGCAGGCCCGCGACCGCCATCGCCGAGGCGACGCCGGCGCTGGCCTTGTCGTCCAGCTGGCCGATCTCGCGGCGCAGGCTGTTGCCCCAGTTGTCGGTGTAGGTGTTGGACACGGTGATCGCGCGGTTCACGCCTTCGTTGAGCTGCTGCACGTTGACCGCGTCGGTGTTGGACACGCCGGCGTGGACGTTGCGGATGGTGACCGACGCGCCGCCGTTGTTGAGGGTGACCTGGCTGTTGTTGACGCTGCCATCGACGTTGGTGTCGTAACGCACCGTGCCGTTTTGCGAGGCTTTGAGCTGGGCGACGTTGACCGCGTCGTTGTCCAGACTGCCGGCGGCGACGTTGACGACCTGGCGCTGTTGCCCGGCGTTGCCGACCGAGACCGTGTTGGCGCGATCGGCCACCGCGCCCTGACCCAGCGCGACCGCTCCGGCCGCGCTGACGCTGGCGCCTTCGCCGACCGCGACGGCGTTGGTGGCGCCGGCCGCGATGGTGGTGTTGGCGCCGACCGCGGTGCTGCCGTCGGCGTTGACGCGGGCGTTGCCGCCGATCGCGGTGTCGTTGGCGCCGGCCGCGTAACTGTCGCCGCCGATGGCGGTGGCGTGATTGCCGCCCGCGCTGGAACTGGCGCCGACCGCGACGCCGCGCGAGCCGGCCGCGACCGAGGCGTTGCCGGTGCCGTCGATGGCGATGCGCGGATCGGGCGTGCTCGCCGGCGGCAGGTTGTCGATGCGGTTGTTGATGTTGGTCAGGCTGGCATCGACGGCGGCGAAGGCGGCGCCCACGTTCTGGTAGCCGCTGCCTTGCACGGTGAAGGTCGGCACCCCGAAGACGCCGCCGTTGAACAGCGCGCCGCCGCCGAAGATCGAGGCCAGGTCGGTGCCGATGGTGTGCAGCTGCCCGCCGTTGACCGCTTCCAGGCTGCCGGCGCCGATCTGGCCGTTGGCGAGGTTGCCAAGCACGGTGCCGGTACCGGCCGGGCCGCGCAGGGTGATGTTGCCGTAGTCGGGATTGCCGGCGCCGTCGTCGTCGTATTGCACGGCGAAGGCGTTGGCGCCGTTGATGTTGCCGTCCAGCGCGGTCAGCGCCGAGCCGACATCGTTGTAGGTGTTGCCGCCGATCAGATAATTCGGCGCGGTGAAGGTGCCGCCGGCGTTGAACACCGAGCCGCCGCCGAACAGATTGGCGATCGAGGTGCCCAGGCCGAAGATCTGCCCACCGTTGACGCCCTGCAGGCTGCCGGCGGCGATCTGGCCGTTGGCGAGGTTGTCGAGCACGGTGCCGGTGCCGGCCGGTCCGCGCAGGGTGATGTTGCCGTAATCGGGATTGCCGGCGCCGTCGTCGTCGTATTGCACGGCGAAGGCGTTGCCGGTGCTCTGGCCGCTGTCGAGCGCGGCCAGCGCGGCGCCGACGTTGTTGTAGCCGGTGCCGCCGATGACGTAGTTGGGCGCGGTGAAGGTCCCGCCGGCGTTGAACGCGGCGCCGCCGCCGAACACCGCAGCGGTGGCGCTGCCGACGGCGAAGATCTGCCCGCCGTTGACCGCCTCCAGGCTGCCGGCGGCGATCTGGCCCGCGGCCAGGTTGCCGATCAAGGTGCCGGTGCCGGCCGGGCCGCGCAGGGTGATCGCGCCGTAGTTGGGATTGCCGGCGCCGTCGTCGTTGTACTGCACGGCGAAGGCGTCGGCGTTGGCCAGGCCGGTGTCGATCGCGGCCAGGGCCGAACCGACGTTGTTGTAGCCGTTGCCTTCGATGACGTAGTTCGGCGCGGTGATCGTTCCGTCCACCGCCACCGCGGCGCCGCCGCCGAGATGTTGCGCGTTGGACTGGCTGATCGCGAACAACTGACTGCCGTTCACGGCCTGGGTGCTGCCGGCGGTGATCAGGCCGGCGCGCAGATTGGAAACGGTGGTGCCGCCCGCTCCTTGCAGGGTGACGTTGGCGAAGTCCGGAACGCCGCCCAGGTCGTTGTACTTGACCGAGAACGGGTCCGACGCCGCGGTGGACAGCGCGCCCTGCAACTGCGCGAGGTTGACCGCATCGGTGCCGTTGCTGCCGGCGGCGACGTTGGTGAGCTTGCGGGTGGCGCCGGCCGAGCCGATCGAGACTTCGCCCGAGGACGTCTGCGGCGCGACCAGGCCGAAGGCGGCATAGGCGGCCTGCGCGCCGATCGAAGTGGAGGAACCGGCGCCGAGCGCGACGCTGTTGGCGTGTGTGGAGGTCGCGCCGAAGCCGAGGATGGTCTGGCGATTGGCGTTGCCGAAGCTGTTGTCGCCGATCACCACCGAATTGCCCAGGCGCGCGGCGTAGTTGGTGTCGGGACCGCCGGTGAAGCCGGCCGCGGCGGCGGTGATGGTGGGCAACTGGTGGCGCGCGTTGGTGCCCATCACGATAGTGTTGGAGCCGTTGGCGTAGCTGCCGTCGCCGATGATGGTCTGGTTGTTCTGCGCCGCGTTGGTGCGCCAGGTGCAGGCCAGGCCGATGATCACGCACGAAGCGCTGTTGTTGTTGCCGGTGTAGTTGCTGTCCTGGAACTGGATGTAGCTGTCGGACTGCACCGCGCCGATCAAGGTCAGATGGTTGGCCGGCTGGTTGCCGTCCAGATCGAGCACGTTCGGCGCCTGCACCAGATTGAGGATCAGCGACAGGTACGAGTAATTGAAGTTGGCGCGGTCGATGGTCAAACAGCCCGAACCGAGCAGGCCGCAGGCCTGGTAGTCGTTGCCCAGCAGCCAGTTGCTCAGGTAGGCGCTGATGCCGGGCAGGGTGTTGTTCAAGGCCGGCGGCGGTTCGATCACGCTCATCGGCGAGACCATGCCGCCGTCGAAGGCGCTGGCCGAGCTCCAGGTGTCGCGATTGGGAATGCCGTCGAACACCAGCGGCAGCAGCGGCGCTTCGCTGTCGAGCGCCTGATCGCTGGTGGCGGATTCTTCGCCGCTGTCGGCGGCCGGCTGGGATTCAACGCTTTCGACATCCGGCAAGGCGCCGGCGGCGAGTTCGGCCGCGGTCGCGGGCAGGGTAGTCATGCCGATGGCTATGCACCAACTCAACACCGATGCGCGCAAGAGTGTCGCGCGTGCCGACGTGGAAGAGGTGGACGTGTGCTTGCGTTGGTTCGTGTCGAGCCTGGTCATGACAGCCTCCGTCTGCGTGTGCGGTAGGCCGATAGGCATTCGATGGGATTGAGCGCATGCGAAAGCTGTTGCAACCGATCTGGATCGATGCGGTCCAGATGATGTCCCCCGTCCCCCGACGCCTTGGCTGCCGTGTTCGCTGGCACGATCAGCCCTCGGCGATCGCAGGCTAGGCGCGTGAATCACGCAACACACTCACCACCGCTCACGCCAAATCGCGGCGCGCGCGAGCGAAAAAAAAACGGCGGCCGGTGAGGCCGCCGTCTTGCGTTCAAGCATCGTGATGCGCCCTGCGGCGCTGAATGGTTCAGTTGTTGGCGCGGATGATCGTGCACAGGTAACCCATGCCGCGCACCGCGCGCAGCGGCAACGGCAGCGGGCTCATCACCGCCACTTTCTTGCGCAGCCGATAGATCAGCATCTCCAGACGGTGCGGATCGAAGTCGTAGACGTCGCTGGTCAGCGATCCGATCAGGCTGTCGTGCGAGACCGGATGGCCGCCGGCGCCGGTGTTGACCAGGCGCATCAACACGCTGCGTTCGGGCGCGCTCAGGTCGATCGAAGCGCCGTCGGGCGTGCGCAGCGTCCAACCGTCCAGGGCCAGTTCCCAATCCGGCTGTCCGGCGCTGGCGCGGGTGGGCATCGCGCGCATGTGGTGCTGGAGGCTGTGCATGGCGGTGATCACCGCGGCCAGGCCGTCGAGATCGACCGGCTTGGCGAAGCAAGCGTCGGCGAAATCGTGGAACGACTCGGACTGACCGCCGTTGGCGATGTCGGCGTCGAGCATGACGATGCCGATGTCGGAGTGTTGGCGCAGATGCAGCGCCACGGTGCGTGGATTGTCGTCGGGCAGATCGCTGGCGATGACCGCGATGTCGCACGGCGCGCTGAGCAGGCTGCGGTAGAGCGCGGTGGCGTTGGCGCATTCGACGATCGCGAACTGGCGCATCTGCAGCGAATGCAGAATCTGCTGGCGCAGATTCGGGTCGCGTTCGACTACAGCGATGCGGCGGTTGTTGCGGTTGTCGGCGGAGTGGTTCGAACTGCCGGAATGAACTGCTGAGATAGCGGCCATCCTGATGTCCCCTGTTGATCGAACTCCAAGCTGTTTTCTTATGGAAACAGTGCCGTCGATATCCAATATCAGGTTAATGGGGCTCCCTTGAAACCTAATGTGACATAGATCGGGCTTCACAAAAAGCGGGGAAATAATATGGAACTAAATATCAATATTTAGATCGAGATAACGAATCGGGTGTGCCCTATGTGGCCTCAAACGCAGAAAAGGCCGCCCACCGGACAGGTGGACGGCCTTTTTTGTTAAGACCGGTCGGGTCGGGCTGAATTATTTATTCTTCGAGCCCTTGGCCGGCGCCGGCGCGGTCAGGCCGCGGCGTTCCAGTAGCGGTTGAATCTGCGGATCGTGGCCGGAGAAGTCCCGGAACAGCTGCAGGGCGTCCTTGCTGCCGCCGCGCGAGAGCAGGGTGGCGCGGAAGCGGTCGCCGTTCTCGCGGGTCAGGCCGCCATGCTGCTTGATCCATTCCACGGTATTGGCGTCGAGCACCTCCGACCAGATATAGGCGTAATAACCGGCCGCGTAGCCGCCCATGATGTGGCTGAAATACGGGGTGCGGTAACGCGGCGGGACCGGCGGGTAGTAGATACCGTCTTTCTTCAGCGAGGCGGTTTCGAAGGCCATCACGTCCTTGGGCGCCGGAATCTGGCCGACGTCGCCGATCTGGTGATAGTTCTGGTCCAGCATCGCCGCGCCCAGATACTCGGTGGTGGTGAAGCCCTGGTTGAACTTGGACGCCGCCAGCACCTTGTCCAGCAGTTCCTTCGGCATCGGCGTGCCGGTCTGGTAATGCTTGGCGTAGTTGGCCAGCACCGACGGCCAGTCGGCCCACATTTCGTTGACCTGCGAGGGGAACTCGACGAAGTCGCGCGGCACGCTGGTGCCGGAGAAGTACGGGTACTTCACGTTCGAGAACATGCCGTGCAGGGCATGGCCGAACTCATGGAACATGGTGGTGACCTCGTCCCAGGTCATCAGCGTCGGCTTGCCGGCCGGCGGCTTGGGGATATTGAGGTGGTTGGCCACGACCGGCAGGGTGCCGAACAGTTCGGACTGCTCCACGTAGGAGTTCATCCAGGCGCCGCCGCGCTTGCTGTCGCGGGCGTACATGTCGGCGATGAAGATCGCCAGCTGCTTGCCGTTGGCGTCGAACACGTCGTAGGCGGTGACGTCGTCGCGGTACAGCGGCAGGTCGGTGCGCTGCTTGAACTTCAGGCCGTAGAGCTGGCCGGCGGCGTAGAACACGCCGTTTTCCAGCACGTTCTTCATCTCGAAGTAGGGCTTGAGCTCGGCTTCGTCGAAGGCGAACTTTTCCTTGCGCACCTTCTCGGCGTAGAACGCCCAGTCCCAGGGTTCGAGCTGGAAGCTCTTCTCGCCCTTGGCGGCCTGTTCCTTGTCGATCATCGCCTGCAGGTCGGCCGCTTCGCGCTTGGCGTTGGCGACCGCGGCCGGGGCGAGCTGGCCGAGCATCTTGTTGACCGCTTCGGGGTTCTTCGCGGTTTCGTCTTCCAGCACGTAGGCCGCATAGTTCGGGTAACCCATCATCTTGGCGCGCTCGGCGCGCAGGGTGACGACCTTGGACACGATGGCGGTGTTGTCGTACTGGTTGCCGCGGCTGCCGCGCACGATCGAGGCCTTGTGCAGCTTCTCGCGCAGGGCGCGGTTGGTCAGATCGGTTTCCGGCGGCTGGCCGGTGGTGTTGAGCAGGGTCAGCAGGTACTTGCCTTCCAGCTTGCGGCCCTTGGCGGCCTCGGCGGCGGCGGCGATGCGCTCTTCCGACAGACCGGCCAGTTCTTCCTTGGTATCGACGACGATCGCCGATTCCTTGACCTCGGCCAGCACGTTCTTGCTGAACTTCGCGCCCAGCTCGGCCAGTTCGGCGTTGATCGCCTTGAGCCGGGTCTTCTGCGCGTCGTTCAGATTGGCGCCGCTGCGCACGAAGTCGGAGTAGTAACGCTCGACCAGGCGCACGCCCTCGGCGTCCAGGCCCAGCTTGTCGCGCTGGTCGTACAGGCTCTTGATCCGCGCGAACAGCTTCGGGTTCAGCGAGATCGCGTCGCGGTGCGCGGCCAGCTTGGGCGCGTATTCCTGCTGCAGGTTCTCGCGGGTCGGATTGGTGTCGGTGCCGGTGAGGTTGAAGAAGGTCGCGCCGGCGCGGCTGAGGATCTGGCCCGAGCGCTCCATCGCCAGGATGGTGTTGTCGAAGCTCGGGGCGTCGGCGTTGTTCGCGATCGCCTCGATTTCCTTGATCTGATCGGCCATGCCGCGATCGAAGGCCGGAGCGAAGTCGCTGTCCTTGATCTTGTCGAACTGCGGGAAGTGCAGCGGCAGCGGGCTGAGCTGGAAGAACGGGTTCGCGCTGGATGCGGCGGCGGTCGAGGCAGTGGTCTGGGTCACGGCTTTGTCGGTCTTCGTCTGGGCCTGGGCATTGTGGGCCAGGCCCGGCACGGTGGCGATCAGGGCCACGGCCAGGGCCACGGCGAGGGGATGCTTCATCGTACGAACCTCGTCAAAAGGGACCTGGAAGCCTACCCGATGGGGGCCACAGGAGCCCCTGACGAAAGGCATGGGGTCGGGTTTCGGAATGGGGGATTCGGCAAAGCCGGCGAATTCCCGGATGCCGCCGCTCCGCTTTTTCGAATCCCCAATCCCGGCCCCATGACCATCTGCCCGGGAACCGCCGCGGCCGCCGGTTTACACTCCGGCGATCTTCACGCCGGGAGAGGGCGGATGCGCAGCGCCATTGCAGGAAGCAGGCCATGACTACAGCGAGCGCACGCGCCTTCGTACCCCTGGTCCACGTCGCCAGCCTGCCGCGGGCGATCGACTTCTACGCGGTGTTCGGCTTCCGCGTCGGCGACGTCCACCACGAGCCCGGCAGCGGCGAAGACCCGGTCTGGGCCTGGCTGGAAAGCCCGGGCGGCGCGCAGTTCATGCTGGTCAAGGCCGACGCCCCGATCGACGACACCGTCCAGGGCGTGCTGTTCTACATCTATTGCGACGATGTCGCGGCGATGCGCGAACGCGTGCTCGCCGCCGGCGTGCAGGCCGGCGAGATGGCCTATCCGTTCTACCGACCCAAGGGCGAGTTCCGGGTCAGCGACCCGGACGGCTACGTCCTGATGATCACCCACCACGACGATTGATTCCGCACTTTTCTTATTGCCCGGAGCCGTACCCGATGAATGCAGCGCGTCTGAAATCCACCGCAGGCCGCGCATTCGCGCGAGTGCTGTTGCCGAGCCTGTTGCTGGGCCTGTCCACCACCGCGCTGGCGGCGCAGACCACGCGCTACCTGGCACTGGTCGATGGCGGCAAACAGGCCGGTCACCAGATCGTCAACGTCGCCGACGACGGCACCACCACGGTCGATTACATCTTCAAGGACAACGGCCGCGGCCCCGAGCTCAAGGAAACCTACACGCTCGGCAAGGACGGGACGTACCAGACCTACACCGTGCAGGGCACCTCGACCTTCGGCGCCAAGGTCGATGAAAGCTTCAAGCGCGAAGGCGCGCAGGCCCGCTGGAAATCGCTCTCCGATTCGGGCGAGATCAAACTCGACGGCGCCGGTTTGTACTCGCCGCTGGGCGGCACGCCGGCCGGCGTGTCGGTGATGATCAACGCCCTGAACCAGCGCAGCGACGGCAAACTGCCGCTGCTGCCTGTCGGCACTTTGAGCATGAGCAAGCTCGCCCAGGCCCAGGTCAGCCGCGACGGCAAGAGCCAGACCGTGGAGTTGGTCGCGCTGAGCGGGCAGGGCTTCTCGCCCAGCTTCGCCTGGGTCACCACCGGCGCCAATCCGCGCCTGTTCGCCTTCATTTTCCCCGGCTCTCTGCAGTTGATCGAAGACGGCTGGCAGGGCAACGCCGCCGCGCTGGAAGCGCAGCAGAAAACCGCCGAGGGCAAGTTGCTGGTCGATCTGCGCAAGCAACTGGGCCACTCCTTCGCCGGCACCACGCTGCTGCGCGATGTGCGGGTGTTCGACAGCGAGCACGCCAAACTCGGCGCCGCCACCGACGTCGTAATCGCCGACGGCAAGATCGTCTCGGTCGGCAAGGCCGGCAAGGACGTAAAGGCCGCTCGCGTCGTCGACGGCGGCGGCAAGGTGCTGATGCCGGGGTTGTTCGACATGCACGGGCATCTGTCGCGCTGGGACGGCGGCCTCAACATCGCCGCGGGCGTGACCACCGTGCGCGACATGGGCAACGACAACGCGACCTTGCAGCAGATGATCGCCGAAGGCGAAGACGGCACGCTGATCCTGCCGCGCGTGGTGCCGGCCGGCTTCATCGAGGGCGAGAGCCAGTATTCGGCGCGCAACGGCTTCGTGATCAAGAACCTGGACGAAGCCAAGAAGGCGGTGGACTGGTATTCGGACCACGGTTATCCGCAGATCAAGATCTACAACTCGTTCCCGAAGGACGTGCTGCGCGACACCGTCGCCTACGCGCACGGCAAGGGCATGCGCGTGAGCGGCCACGTGCCGGCGTTCCTGCGCGCGCAGGACGTCGTCGATCAGGGCTTCGACGAAATCCAGCACATCAATCAGCTGATGCTGAATTTCTTCGTCGACGACAAGACCGATACGCGCACGCTGCAGCGCTTCTATCTGGTCGCGGACAAGACCGCGGGCCTGGATTTCGATTCCAAGCCGGTGCAGGACTTCATCGCGACCCTGGCGAAAAAGCAGATCGCGATCGATCCGACCCTGGCGACGTTCGAGTTCCTGCATCAGCGCAACGGCGAGTTGTCGCCGATCGTGGCCGGTATCGAAGGCCATCTGCCGCCGGACGTGCAGCGCCTGCGCCGCTCGGCCGAGATGGACATCCCCGACGACGCCACCGCCGCGCGTTACAGCAAGTCCTACGACAAGATGGTCGAGTTCGTCGGCCGCGCCTACAAGGCCGGCGTACCGCTGCTGGCCGGCACCGACGAAGTGCCGGGTTTCACCTTGCAGCACGAACTGGCCTTGTACGTGCGCGCCGGCCTGACCCCGTCGCAGGCGCTGCAGGTCGCGACCTGGAACGCGGCCAAGGTCGCGCGCGTGATCGACGACCGCGGCTCGGTGACGCCGGGCAAGCGTTCGGACCTGATCCTGATCGACGGCGACCCGACCACCGATATCGGCGATATCCGCAAGGTGTCGCTGGTGCTGCGCGGTGATACGGCGTTTTATCCGAATGAGGTTTATCAGGCGCTTGGGGTGAAGGCGTTCGCGGCGCCGGCTAAGGTGACGGCGGCGAAGTAAACCTGTGTTGGTTTCGGCGGGTGCTAACCGGCCCGCGCCAATCAAGTCGAACCGAATCCCACCCGAAGGATTCCCCCCCTTTAAAAAAGGGGGGCAGGGGGGATTTGCTCTTCCGCGAACCATCCGACAGATCGCAACCACCGGCAAAGCAAATCCCCCGGGCTGTGGGACGTTGGTCTTCGGTCAACAACGCCGGGCGCTCGCCCCCTTTTTCAAAGGGGGCAATGGTTCGGGGCTTCGGTTGAGCCGAATCCAGGTGCCGGTACGGCCACCAAGCCCACGCCAATCAAGCCGAATCGAATCCAACCCGAAGGATTCCCCCCTTTGAAAAAGGGGGGCAGGGGGGATTTGCTCTTCCGCCATCCACCCGACAGACCGTAACCACCGGCAAAGCAAATCCCCCGCGCTGCAAGGCGCGGGCTTCGGTCAGCGACGCCGGGCGCTTGCCCCCTTTTTCAAAGGGGGCAACGGTTTGTGCGGCTTCGGTTGGCACGAAAAGCTCCGCCCCAGAGCACCAAAAAACCCATTCGAGCACGGACTCTTTAATGATTTGGTAACATTCGCCGGTCAATGAGCCGACCACGGCGCGGGCAGGTCCGCGTCCCGACCGTCAAGGGACGGTCCGATCGCCCATCGCCGTCAGCCCATGCCCCAGGGGAGCATGATGCCGCGGTGGTTTCCCAAGCACTGGCGCCCCAGGCGCCGCGTCCACCGAGAAACCCGACCATGCTCAAGCACTTGCGTGCTCCCCGCAGTCATGCCCTGGCTGCCGCCATCGGCCTGACCCTCGTTTCCGCCGCCGCCTTCGCCCAGGACGCCGCGCCCGCCACGGCCGCGCCGGCCGAAGGCGAGGCCAAGACCCTCGACGCGCTGATGGTCACCGCCCAGCGCAAGGTCGAACGCGCCAAGGACGTGCCGGTCGCGCTCACCACCGTCGATCGCGAAAAGCTGCACGTGCTCGGCTCCGGCGGCGGCGATATCCGCTTCCTGTCCGGCCGCCTGCCCAGCCTCAACATCGAGTCCTCGTTCGGCCGCGCCTTCCCGCGCTTCTATATCCGCGGCCTGGGCAACACCGACTTCGATCTCAACGCATCGCAGCCGGTATCGCTGGTGTACGACGACATCGTCCTCGAGAACCCGCTGCTCAAGGGCTTCCCGATCTTCGATCTGGAAAACGTCGAACTGCTGCGCGGCCCGCAGGGCACGCTGTTCGGCCGCAACACGCCGGCCGGCGTGGTCAAGTTCGAATCGGCCAAGCCGACCCGCGAACTGGAAGGCTACGGCCAGGTGTCCTACGGCACCTACGGCACCACCAATTTCGAAGGCGCGGTCAGCGGCCCGCTCGGCGCCAACTGGTCCGGACGCGCTTCGGCGATGTTCCAGCGCCGCGACGACTGGGTCGATAACACCAACCCCAACGCGCGCACCAACCAGAAGCTGGAAGGCTACGACGAATCGGCGCTGCGCCTGCAGTTGCAGTACGACGGCAGCGACACCTTCCACGCACTGTTCAACGTGCACGCGCGCCGCCTCAACGGCACCGCGCGTCTGTTCCGCGCGCAGTTGTTCAAGAAGGGCACGAACGATCTGTTCGACGGGTTCGACGAGGAAAAGGTCGGCATCGACGGGCGCAACTTCCAGCACCTGAAGACTTTCGGCGCCAGCGCGCGTTTGAGCTGGGATCTGTCGAACGACTTGACCCTGTATTCGATCACCGGTTACGAGACCGCCGATTCGCTCAGCCGCGGCGATATCGACGGCGGCGTCGGCGCGATGTTCCTGCCCGGCGGCAGCACCCCGGTCGGCATTCCGTTCACCGCCGAATCCGCCGACGGTCTGCCCGACCATCGCCAGATCACGCAGGAATTCCGCCTGGAATCGAACTACAGCGGCCCGCTCAACTGGCAGGCCGGCCTGTTCTACTTCGACGAAGACATCACCGTCGACAGCCTGAACTACGACACCCTGGCCGGTGGCGTGCAGGCCGGTCATGCCCAGCAGAAGCAGCGCAACAAGGCCTGGGCGGCGTTCGGTTCGCTGGAATACGCGGTCACCGATCGCTTCAAGCTGCGCGGCGGCCTGCGTTACACCCAGGACAAGAAGGACTTCAGCGCCAGCGTGCTGCAGAGCGCGCCGTTCGGCGCGCCGGTGTCGGGCCCGTTCAAGGTCACCACCGACGTCAACGACGTCAGCTGGGATATCAGCGGCGTGTTCCAGGCGACCGACGACATCAACCTGTATGCGCGCGTCGCGAAGGGTTTCCGCGCGCCCAGCATCCAGGGCCGCCTGTTGTTCCAGACGCCGCCGCAGCCGTCGGTGGCCGACGCGGAGAAGGTGATCTCGTACGAAGCCGGCCTGAAGGCCGACCTGTGGGACAAGCGCGCTCGCCTGGGCTTCGCGCTGTTCCGCTACACCGTCGATAACCAGCAGCTCAACGCGGTCGGCGGCGCGCTCAACCAGACGATTCTGGTGAACGCCGACAAGACCCTGGGCCAGGGCTTCGAAATCGACCTGGACGCGTACCTGACCGACAACCTGATGGTCACCTTCGGCGCCAGCTACAACGACACCGAAATCCAGGACAAGAACCTGTTCGTCGCCCCGTGCGGCGGCGGCTGCACCGTGACCGACCCGATCGTGGTCCGCAACGGCCAGACCCTGGCGGCGATCGACGGCAATTCGCTGCCGCAGGCGCCCAAGTGGGTCTATAACGTGACCGCGCGCTACAGCCTGCCGCTGGCCAACGGCAACGAGTTCTACGTCTACACCGACTGGGCTTACCGCAGCGAAGTGAATTTTTTCCTGTACGAGTCGAAGGAATTCCGCGGCAAGGCGCTGCTGGAAGGCGGCCTGCGCGTGGGTTACCAGTGGGACAACGGCCGTTACGACGTGGCCCTGTACGGCCGCAACATCCTCAACGAAGTGCGCGCGGTCGGCGGCATCGACTTCAACAACCTGGTCGGTTTCGTCAACGACCCGCGCATCGTCGGCGTGGAGTTCAAGGCTTCGTTCTGACGGTTGCCGCAGCTTGAGCAGTGACCAACGGCCCGCCCAGTGCGGGCCTTTTTTTTATCTTGCGCCGTGGCTCAAGTCTTTTGTGGGAGGGCCTTCAGGCCCGATGCTCTTCGCTAAGACCCTGGCGATCTGACCGAAGAGCATCGGGCCTGAAGGCCCTCCCACAAGAGCGAGGTTTGGGGCCCCGGTGAATCGCCGTCACCGTGTTAAACCGTGATCGAGGCGTCCATCTTTTCGTGCGCTGTCGGGCAACTGCGGCGGCGGCCGGACAAGGCCGCGCCGACGCGCTATCGTGCGCCCAACCCAGACACCGAGCGACGTCCCCATGACCACCGCCTACGACTTCTCCGCTACCGACATCGACGGCAAGACCCAGTCGCTGGACCGCTACAAAGGCAAGGTGCTGCTGATCGTCAACGTCGCCTCCAAGTGCGGCTTCACTCCGCAGTACACCGGCCTGGAAAAACTCGAGCGCGACTACCAGACGCGCGGCTTCGAAGTGCTGGGCTTTCCCTGCGACCAGTTCGGTCACCAGGAGCCGGGCGACGAGAACGAGATCAAGGAATTCTGTTCGCTGACCTATGACGTGACCTTCCCGATGTACGCCAAGATCGACGTCAACGGCGACAAGGCCCATCCCTTGTGGAAGTGGCTCAAGGACGAGAAGGGCGGCTTCCTCGGTATCGATGCGATCAAGTGGAACTTCACCAAGTTCCTGGTCGGCCGCGACGGCAGCGTCATCAAGCGCTATGCGCCGACGGACAAGCCCGAGTCGATTGCGGCGGATATCGAGAAGGCGCTGGCTTGATTGACTTGATCGTTGGGTGATGAAAGAAAGGCTTCGGCTTTACCAGCCGAAGCCTTGTTTGTTTCAGCACCGATCGACCCACCTACCGTCATTCCCGCGAACGCGGGAATCCAGGGCCTTTCGTGCGAGAACGTTTGAAGTCACTGGATTCCCGCATTCGCGGGAATGACGTTCTGGAAGTTCGCCGCGGATTTAGGCTCATCACGCCGAGCCCCCTTCAACCCGAACACCGGCCGCAACAGCGGCACGCGCCGGATGATCTCGTGCAGCACGAAGCATCCCGCCACCGTGCCGGTCAGCACGATCGCCGGCTCCGCGACCGGGCCGAACTTCAGCGGCAAGATCCAGTACGCGATCAACACGATCAGGCTCTGGTGCAACACGTACCACGGGTACACCGCCTCGGTCGCCCACGGCAGCCAGCGGAACGGGCGGTTGAGCAAGGCATGGCCCCAGCCCAGGATCGCGCAGATCGCGAACCACACGTACAGATTGCGCAGCAGCCACAGGCTGTTCTGCAGCAGCGTCGGGATGTCGTCGGGCAGCACGATGACCAGGGTCAGATAGAAGCCGAACAGGCCCAGCGCCAGCCCCAGCGTCCACTTGCGCAGCCGCACCAGCTCGTTCCACAGGCCGCTGTCGTTGCCGATCCAATAGCCGTACAGGAACACGGTGAAATAGACCGTGTGGCGATACCAGTCGTGGATCAGGTCGCCGGTGTCGTGGAACAGCGGCGCCAGCACGAAGGTGAACACCGCCAGCGGCAGCGCCGGCAGGATCATCAGCTTCCAGCCGCGCAGGCCGACCGCCAGCGCGTGCAGGCGGTGGCCGACGCGGTTGCGGAACAACGGCAGCAGCACGGCCAGGGTCATCGTGTAGACCCACAGGTACACCAGGTACCACAGGTGGTTCCAGGTGAAGCCGTACTCCCAGCCGTCGAACGCGCCCTTCGGCCAGGGCTGGAAGTGGTAATAGCGGATCAGGAAATCGACGAACCCCGGCTCGACCAGGCCGTTGGCGACGCCCTGGGCGTAGGGCTGGATCGGCACGATCAGCAGGCAGCCGAAGGTCAGCGGCAGCAACAGCCGCCAGCTGCGCTGGACCACGAAGCGCCCCAGCGAGGTGCCGCGCAGCAGGAAATGCACCGACAGGCCCGAGATCAGGAAGATCAGGTCCATGCGCCAGCGGTTCACGAACAGCATCGGGATCTGGAGGGTCTGCGACAGATGCTCGCTCTTGAGGTGCCAACCCCAGTCGGCGACGTAGAGCATGGCGCAGTGGTAGAGGATCAGCAGGGCGAAGGCGAGGGCGCGCAGGGCGTCGATGTCGTAGCGGCGTTGCATGGCGGGTCCGCGGCGGGAAGGTGGACAAATCCTGTAAGCCCAGGCACTTAGCCGGTATCCCCGGGTGACCGGAGGCGACCGGGCGGGGACGAATCGTGGCCCCGAGGGATAATCGGTTGCCGTCCCCGCCGCCGCGCAGGCGAGAATGCGCGGCATGAGCTTCGATCTCTCCGCCGCCAACGCCTCCGACCCGCAAGCCGCCGTGCCGGCCGCCGCCGCGCCGACCGCCTGGGACCGCTACCAGCCCTGGCGCCGCACGGTCGAGATGCTGGCCTGGGTGACCCTGTTCGCGGTCAACGCCGCCTTCGGCACCTTGACCGCGGTGATCGACATCCACCGCTACGCGCTCGACATCCCCGACTGGGCCCCGGCGGTGTGGGAGGTCAGCAGCTGCGCGGTCGCGCTGGCGCTGGTGCCGGCGCTGGTCTGGTACACGCGCCGGATCCCGTTCCATTTCGACAGCTGGCGCCGGGCCCTGGCCCTGCACCTGATCGGCAGCGTGCTGTGGTCGGTGCTGCACGTGGTCGGCATGGTCGCGCTGCGCAAGCTGGTTTATGTCGGCCTGGGCGAGCGTTACGACTTCGGTTCCTGGGGCATGAACCTGTTCTACGAATACCTGAAGGACGTGCGCTCCTACACCTACATGGTGCTGTGGATGGAGGCCTACCGCCTGCTGATGCGGCGTTGGCAGGGCGAAGCCAGCCTGCTCGCCAGCCCGGACGACGTGCCCGAGCCGGCCGTGCCCGAGCGCCCGGAGCGTTTCCTGGTGCGCAAGCTGGGCAAGGAGTTCCTGATCGCCGCCAGCGAGGTCGAGTGGCTGCAGGCCTCGTCCAACTACGTCAACCTGCATCTGCGCGGCCGCGACTACCCCTTGCGCACCACCATGGCGACGATCGAAACCCAGCTCGACCCGACCCGCTTCGTGCGCGTGCACCGCAGCTTCATGGTCAACCTGGATTGCGTGGGCGAGATCGAGCCGCTGGAAAGCGGCGATGCGCGCATCACCATGCACGACGGCAGCAAGATCCCGTGCAGCCGGCGCTATCGCGGCGCGCTGCGGCAGGAGCGGCGCGCGGCCTAGCGCGCGCCACGGCTCACTCGCGTTTCTTGGCCGGCTGCCTGAGCACTTCCGGCGGCAGCAGGTCGGCCACTTCCTTCGCGAACTGCTTCACCATCTTCGCCGAATAGCCGCTGTGGACCTTGGCGATCACGCCTTTCTGGTCGATCACGAACAGATTCGGCACGGCCTTGACCGCGTAGTACCGCGCCGCCGTGCCCGGGTCGTGGATATAGGTCAGGTCGAGCTCGGGATTGCGCCGCACGAATTCGTCGAAATCGCGCTTGGGCTCGTTGAGGTTGATCGCGATGACCTGCAGATGCTCGCGGCCGACGCCGGTCTGCAGCGCCGACAGCAGCGGCAGTTCGCGCAGGCACGGGCCGCACCAGCTGGCCCAGAAGCTCACCACCACCAGTTTGCCGCGATGGTCGCTGACCTTGACCGGCTTGCCGGCGAGGTCCAGGCCGAGAAAGTCCGGCGGGGTTTCGCCCGGCCGCGGCTGGGAACTGGCCGAGGCGCGGGCGGCGGCGGGTGTTTCGGCCGCGGACTCGGCGGCGAAGGCCGGAGCGGTCAGCGCGCAGGCCGCGATGAGCCAGCCCGACAGCGACGCGCGCGCCTTCGACCGAAACCACTTGAATGCCATTCGTCCCGCCGTCGTCCGGATGCTGTGCAGGCCGGCAGGGTAGCAGGCGCTCACTTCTCGACGAAGGCGCGTTCGAACACGTACTGGCCCGGCGTGCCGATGCGCGGTGCGGCGGTGAAGCCGCGGCGGTCGAGGATGTCGCGGAAATCGGCCAGCATCTGCGGGCTGCCGCAGATCATCGCGCGGTCGTGCTCGGCGTCCAGCGGCTCGATGCCGAGCTGCTCCATCATCCGGCCGCTGTCCATCATCTGGGTCAGCCGGCCGCGCTGGTCGCGCCCGTCGAAGGCGAAGTCCTCGCGGCTCACCGCCGGGTAGTACTTCAGCTTGGCGGCGATCTGTTCGCCCAGGAACTCGTGCTGCGGCAGCTCGTTGACGATGTAGTCGCGGTAGGCCAGGTCGTGCACGCTGCGCACGCCGTGGCAGAGCACGACCTTGTCGAAGCGCTCGTAGGTTTCCGGGTCCTTGATCACCGACAGCCACGGCGCGAAGCCGGTGCCAGTGCCGAGCAGGTACAGATTACGGCCCGGGTGCAGATCGTGGATCAGCAAGGTGCCGGTGGGCTTGCGCCCGATCAGCACGCTGTCGCCGGGACGGATCGACTTCAGGCGCGAGGTCAGCGGGCCGCCCGGCACCTTGATGCTGAAGAATTCGAGCTGCTCTTCCCAGTTGGCGCTGGCGATGGAATACGCGCGCAGCAACGGTTTGGACACGCTGCCGTCTTCGTTCGCGACCTGCAGTCCGATCATTACGAACTGGCCGTTCTCGAAGCGGAAACCGTCGTCGCGGGTGGTGGTGAAGCTGAAGTAGTCGTCGGTCCAGTGACGGACGTCCAGCACCGTCTCGGTGCCAAAAGCGGAAGACATGCCGGGGGTTTCGGGTGGCGCGGGGCGCGTATTGTACCCCAGGATGAGATCGGTTCTTATCTGGAGCGGTGCGGCGGCGGAAAGCGGAAACGAGTTCGCAGGAGTGAGGAGTGAGTAAAGGCAGGAGCCGGGTTCTTACTCACGCCTCACTCCTCTGAACTCGTTCCTGGCCCTAAAATCCCAGCCCTGTCAACGGGTTCCCCCTTCACGCCCGCATTGCGACAATCGCGAGGTTCCCGCTCGGCGGGGCTAAACGATTGGAAACGATGCAAGACAAGAACACGCAGTCCGCGCAGGTCGCGAACAAGATCGCCCAACTCATCGCCGTGGAAATCGGCGCCCAGACCGCCCAGGCCCTGTCCGCGATCGCCCTGCTCGACGAGGGCGCGACCGTGCCCTTCATCGCGCGCTACCGCAAGGAAATCACCGGCGGCCTCGACGACATCCAGTTGCGCGATCTCGAATCGCGCCTGCGTTACCTGCGCGAACTCGAAGACCGCCGCGCCGCGGTGCTGGAAAGCATCGCCGAGCAGGGCAAGCTGACCGACGAACTGCGCGGCGACATCGAAGCGGCCGACACCAAGTCGCGCCTGGAAGATTTGTACCTGCCGTACAAGCCCAAGCGCCGGACCAAGGCGCAGATCGCGCGCGAAGCCGGGCTGGAACCGCTGGCCGACGGCCTGCTCGCCGATCCGACGCTCAAGCCGGAGGAATTCGCCGCCGGTTTCCTCAGCGAAGAAAAACAGGTCGCCGACGTCAAGGCCGCGCTGGAAGGCGCGCGCGCGATCCTGATGGAGCGCTGGGGCGAAGACGCCCGCCTGGTCGGCGAACTGCGCACCTGGCTCACCGAGGTCGGAGTGATCCGCGCGCGCGTGGCCGAGGGCAAGGAAAACGAAGGCGCCAAGTACCGCGACTACTTCGACCACGCCGAATCGCTGGCCAAGATTCCCTCGCACCGTCTGCTGGCGCTGTTCCGCGCCCGCCGCGAGGAAATCCTGTTCCTCGATCTGGACCCGGGCAGCGACGCCGAATCCGGCCACGCCTACGGCGAAGGCCGGGTCGCGCTCAACGCCGGCATCAGCGACCAGGGCCGTGCGGCCGATCGCTGGCTGCTCGACGCCTGCCGCCTGACCTGGCGCGCCAAGCTGCATCTGCATCTGCTGCTGGATTTGTTCGGGCAGGCGCGCGAGAAGGCCGAAGCCGAGGCCATCGACGTGTTCGGCGACAACCTCAAGGACCTGTTGCTGGCCGCGCCGGCCGGCCCGCGCGCCGTGCTCGGCCTGGATCCGGGCCTGCGCACCGGCGTCAAGGTCGCGGTGGTGGACGCCACCGGCAAGTTCGTCGCCCACGACACCATCTACCCGCACGAACCGCGCAAGCAGTGGGACCAGTCGCTGCACACCTTGCGCGCGCTGTGCGTCAAGCACGGCGTCGAACTGATCTCGATCGGCAACGGCACCGCTTCGCGCGAAACCGACAAGCTGGCCGGCGATCTGATCAAGCTGATGCCCGAGACCAAGCTGACCAAGGTCGTGGTCAGCGAAGCCGGCGCCTCGGTGTATTCCGCCTCCGAGTTCGCGTCGAAGGAATTCCCCGATCTGGACGTGAGCATCCGCGGCGCGGTTTCGATCGCGCGGCGCCTGCAGGACCCGCTGGCCGAACTGGTCAAGATCGAGCCCAAGGCGATCGGCGTGGGCCAGTACCAGCACGATGTCGATCAATATCGTCTGGCGCGCGCGCTCGACGCCAAGGTCGAGGACTGCGTGAACGCGGTCGGCGTCTACGTCAACACCGCCTCGGCGGCGTTGCTGGCGCGGGTGTCTGGCTTGTCGAGCACGGTCGCGGAAAACATCGTCCGTCACCGCGACGAGAACGGCCCGTTCGTCTCGCGCAAGGCCTTGCTGAAAGTGCCGCGCCTGGGCGACAAGACTTTCGAACAGTGCGCCGGCTTCCTGCGCATCGTCGATGGCGACGAGCCGCTGGACGCCTCGGCGGTGCACCCGGAGGCGTATCCGGTGGTCGAGCGCATCGTCAAGCAATGCGGCCGCGAGGTGAAGAGCCTGCTGAGCGATCCGCAGTTCGTGCGCGGCCTCAAGCCCGAGGCGTACACCGATGAGAAGTTCGGCGTGCCGACGGTGCGCGACATCCTCAAGGAAATGGAAAAGCCCGGCCGCGATCCGCGACCGGAGTTCAAGGCGGCGAAGTTCGCCGACGGCGTGGAAGACCTCAAGGATCTGCGGGTCGGCATGATCCTGGAAGGGGTGATCAGCAACGTCGCCGCGTTCGGCGCGTTCGTCGATATCGGCGTGCACCAGGACGGGTTGATCCACATTTCGGCGTTGTCGGACAAGTACATCAAGGACCCGCGCGAAGTGGTCAAGGCCGGCGATGTGGTCAAGGTGCGGGTGCTGGAGGTCGACATCCCGCGCAAGCGCATCGCCTTGACCCGCCGCCTGGACGACGCCATCCCGGCGCCGCGCGCGCCGGGTGCGGAGCGTGGTGATCGCAACGAGCGCGGCGGCGGTCGCGGCGATGGCGGGCGCGGCAACAACAGCGGGCGTCCTGCGAACAACGCGGGTCGTCGCGATCAGCCGCAGCGCGGCGGTTCGTTCGCGCCGCAGGGCAAGGCGGCGCCGCCGTTGGGCGGGGCGCTGGCGGATGCGTTTGCGAGGGCCAAGCAGAAGTCCTGATTGTTGAGGGCTGTTGGTTGTTCGGGAAAGCCGCTTGCTCGTGAGAGCAGGCGGCTTTTTTGTTGGTTGTGGACTTGGGCGCGAGGGTGTCTTGGATCAGGCGGCGATTGTTGGAATCAAACGCGAAATCAGGACTTTGCAGACGCAGATGCAGATGCCGTCGCTATTTCTTTGGCTTTCGCTTTCGCTGTTGCTGTTGCTGTTGCTGTTGCCAAGATTTTGTTTCGCTCCGACTTGGCTTTTGCCTTTGTTGTTGCTGGGCGCAGCTAGTAACTCGCGAGACCAGGGACACCCGGAGGGCGGCGCACATGGACGTGCGCCGGGTGCCACCTTGGGCAGGATGCCCAATGTGGCACCTGCCTGCGCAAGCATCGCACTCGTGGCTCTTGACTCGAAACAGCCCAAAGCCCTTTCTTTGGTTACTTTCTTTGTGGCTTTGGACAAAGAAAGTGACCCGCCGCTCCATGGCGGAAGCTTTAGGCGTTTGATCTTGCTCCTGCTCCTGCCTTGCTCTTGCTTGCGGCTTCTGCTTTTTGCTCGTCATTCCCGCGAACGCGGGAATCCAGGGCCTTTCGTGCGAGAACGTTTGAAGTCTCTGGATTCCCGCGTTCGCGGGAATGACGGTAAGAGGGAGTGCACGGGTCTGGTTGTTTCGATCAGGGACCTCAGGGTCCTTAGAAGCCTTAGAAGCCTCAAGCAAGATCAAACGCCAAACGCTTCCGCCATAAAGCGGCGGGTCACTTTCTTTGTCCAAAGCGACAAAGAAAGTAACCAAAGAAAACGCTTTGGGCTGTTTCGAGTCAAAAGCCACGAGTGCGGTGCCGACGCAGGCAGGTGCCACATTGGGCATCCTGCCCAAGGTGGCACCCGGCGCACGTCCATGTGCGCCGCCCTTCGGGTGTCCCTGGTCTCGCGAGTAACAAGCCGCGCCCAGCAACGACAAAAGCAAAGGCGGAGCGAAGCAAAGCAAGGCGAAGGCGAAGCCGAAGCAAAATCTTGGCAACGGCAACGGCAACGGCAACGGCAACGGCAACGGCAACCGCAACGGCGATTGCGTCAGCCGCCGCGCCGCATCAACACGTCACTTCGCCACAGGCGAATCGAGCCGCAACAACTTGCCTTCTTCTTCATCGGTCAAAACATAAACCTTGCCGTCAGCCGACACGCGCACATCGCGCACGCGCCAACCCAAGGATTTGAGCAGCCGCTCTTCCTTGACGATCTTGTCGCCATCCAGACTCAAGCGGATCAGGCTGCTGTCCGCCAATGCCCCCAGGAACAGACTGTCGTTCCACGCCGAGCCGGCATGACCGGTGTAGAAGGCCATGCCCGACAACGCCGGCGACACTTCCCAGACGTGATAGGGCGATTCTAGCCCCGGCTTCTCCTTGCCCTCGGCCTCGGCGATCTTCAGGCCGCTGTAGTCGATACCGTTGGTGATGATCGGCCAACCGTAATTCTTGCCGGCCTGGGGCAGATTGATTTCGTCGCCGCCGCGCGGGCCGTGTTCGGCTTCCCACAAGGTGCCGGTGCGCGGGTCGGTCGCCAGCGATTGCATGTTGCGATGACCGTAACTCCAGATCTCCGGCCGCGCGTCCTTGCGGCCGACATACGGGTTGTCCGCCGGCACGCTGCCGTCCAGGTTCAGGCGCACCAGCTTGCCCTGCAGTTTGTCCAGTTCCTGCGAGGCCATGCGCTGCTGGCGCTCGCCCTGAGTGATGAATATATGGCCCTTGCCGTCGAAGGCGATGCGCGAACCGAAATGATTCGGGCCGACCAGCTTGGGCTGTTGCTCGTAGATGCGCTTGACCTCGGTCAGCGCGGTGTCGCCGAGCGTCGCGATCGACACCGCGGTGCCGGCGCTGTCGTCGGGGCCGGGTTCGGCGTAACTCAGGTAAATGTGTTTGCTGGTGGCGAAATCCGGCGCCAACACCACGTCGAGCAAGCCGCCCTGGCCCTTGGCCCACACCGGCGGAACGTTGGCGATCGGCGCGGAGATCGCGCCGTCCTTGCTCACGCGGCGCAGGCGGCCGGGGCGTTCGGTTATCAGGAATTCGCCGTTGGGCAACAAGGCTACCGACCACGGATGCTCCAGGCCGCTGGCGATTTCGGTTACCCGCACTTCGCCCAGTTCGCTGGGCACGCGATGTTCGACAGCTTGTTTCGGCGCCGGCCGAGCGGCCGCGGCCGCGGCTTCGGCGTCGCCGCCGCGCTGGCAGGCGGCCAGCGTCAACAGCATCGCGGCGGACAAGACGCCGCGTCGTAGGACGAAAGTCATGCTCAGCTCCTGAAAACGGTGAGGTCGAGATCGCAAGCCGGCTCACCATAGCTCGCGCGCGGCGCCGGAACAATTCGACCTTGTGCGCCCATCGCCGACGCGCGAGCGGCCGGCTCAGCGGTAGCCGGCGGCCTGCAATTCGAACAACTCCGCGTAACGTCCGCCCTGCGCGAGCAGTTCCTCGTGGGTGCCGCTGGCTTCCAGCCGGCCTTCGGCCAGCACCAGGATGCGGTCGGCCATGCGCACGCTGGAGAAGCGATGCGAAATCAGCACCGCCGTGGTTTCCTGCGACAGTTCCTTGAAGCGCTGGAACACTTCGAACTCGGCGCGCGCATCCAGCGCGGCGGTGGGTTCGTCGAGGATCATCACCTGCGCATCGCGCATGTAGGC
Organism: Lysobacter sp. TAB13; assembly: GCF_052113885.1. Classification (NCBI taxonomy): domain Bacteria; kingdom Pseudomonadati; phylum Pseudomonadota; class Gammaproteobacteria; order Lysobacterales; family Lysobacteraceae; genus Lysobacter; species Lysobacter sp. TAB13. Next base: position 78,260 of record NZ_JBFRDR010000023.1, read on the forward strand.
GCGCGCGATCGCGATCTTCTGCCACTGGCCGCCGGACAGGTCCACGCCAGTCTTGAAACGCCGGCCGATCAGCTGGTCGTAGCCGCGCGGCAGGCCTTCGATCAACTCATCGGCCATCGCCCGGCGCGCCGCTTCGCGGATGCGTTCGGAATCGTTCATCGCGTCGATCTGGCCGACGCCGATGTTCTCCCCGGCGGTGAGGTGATAGCGCACGAAATCCTGGAAGATCACGCCGATGCTGGAACGCACCTGATCCAGGTCGTAGTCGCGCAGATCGCGGCCGTCGAGCAGGATGCGGCCCTCGTCGGGGTCGTACAGCCGCGCCAGCAATTTCACCAAAGTGGTCTTGCCGGCGCCGTTCTCGCCGACCAGGGCCAACACTTCGCCGGCCCGCAATTCGAAGTCCAGGCCGCGCAGCGCCCAGCGTTCGGCGTCGGGATAGCGGAAGCCCACGTTCTCGAACACGAAGCCGCGCTGGATCGGCTTGGGCACCGCCACCGGATTGGCGGGGGAGACGATCTCGGGTTTGATTTCGAAGAAGGAAAACAGATCGTCGAGGTAAAGCGCCTGGCTGGCGACTTGCGAGAAACCGACCAAAAGCCCTTCCAGCAATTGCCGCAGCCGGCGAAAACTGCCGGCCAGAAAGGTGAGGTCGCCGATACTGAAATCGCCGCTCACCGTGCGCCAGGCGATGTAGCCGTAAGCGATGTAGTAGCCCAAGGTCCCCAGCCCCGCCAGCAGGGTTCCCCAGAACGCGCGGCGGCGGGCGAGGGCGCGGTTGGCCTTGAAGAACTTGTCCGCCAGTTCGCGGTACTTGGCGATCAGGAAGCGGTGCAGATTGAAGATCTTCACCTCCTTCGCCGTTTCCACGCTGGCGCCCATCTGGCGCACGTATTCGAGCTGGCGGCGCTCCGGCGTCCAGGCGAAGTTGAGCGAATAGCCCAGCGCGTTGAAGTGCGCTTCGCCGACGAAGGCCGGAATCAGCGCGACCGCGAGCAGCAGGATCAGCCACGGCGCATACACCAGCAGGCCGATAGCGAAGCTGATCACGGTGATGGTGTCCTGGACCTGGCCGAACAATTGGCTCATCAGGCTCATGCGCCCCATCGTCTGCCGGCGCGCGCGGTCGAGCTTGTCTTGCAGATCGGGGTCTTCGAAATCCTCCAGGTCCAAGGTCGCCGCGTGTTCCATCAGGCGCACGCTGGTGACGTTGGTGAACAGCTCCGACAGCAGCGAGTCGCCGTAGTTGACCACGCGGCCGAGCAGGTCCGATCCGATCGCAAGGCCGAACTCCAAGGCCAACAGCGCCAACAAAGTGTTCAGTTGTCCGCCCGCCCAGGCCTCGGGCAACGAACCGAAGCCATGCCCGGTGCCGACCAGCCGCACCGCTTCGTCGATGATGAGTTTGCCGACGTAGAGCGTGACCACCGGCAACAGCGCGCGGATCAGGCGCAGACCGAGCGTGATCAGCGTCAGCGCGGGACTGGTCTGCCAGATCTGCCTGAGGAAGGGCGGCAGGTTGCGCAGCGCGTTGAAGCGTTCGCGCAGACTGGGTTTGCCGCCGCTGTCTTTGCCGGGACGACGGGCGCTGTCGTTATCGTTGGGGGTAGCCATGCGCTGATTGTGCTCCCGATCCGCCGCGGCTTGCGACTGGTCCGTGCATCGTCTTGAATCCGGCGGTCATCGGTGCTGAAGTTCGGTCACCGCAGGGACAGGCTCTCGCTCTGGATCGTGGCCTGGTTCGCGCACTCGAAGATCAAACCGACCTTCGACGAAATTTCCCGAGAGGCGCGCGAACATTCCGACCGGCAGTGAAAGACCCTGCATTGGGCGCCGACGGACAAGGGCTCTGTCGGGATAAGCCGTTCGGCATATCGCGTAAGCGGTAAAAGCCCATCGCGATCGAGGCATTGCGACTGGCATCACTGTGGAGCCCCGCCGGCTGGATTGTGATGCGCGCATCGTCGCGGGACCTGACGCAGTCCGGATACGGCACCGATGCCGCGGATGCGCCCGATGTCAGTCGGCAGCGGCGATTCCCTCTCCCTCAAAGGATCGACCACGATGCAAAAGCAAGCATTGTCGCTGCTGGCTATGGCCTGCCTGTGCCCCCTGTTGGCTATCGCGCAAGCGCCATCGCGAACCGCCGCGGCCTGCCGTTCCGATACGGCCCGGCAGATCGCCGTCACCGGCACGGGCCTGGGCCGCAGCTTCCAGAATCCCTGTTTCTCGCCGAACGGCCGGGTGTTGGCTTTCACCAATTTCGCTACGCGCTACAACACCGGAAAATCGGTGGTGCGCACCGTGCCGGCCGAGGGCGGCGCGGTGCTGGCCGCGCTCAGCCCTACCTCGGCGCAGAGCGTGAACCTGCCGGGGCAATGCTGGTCCGCGGCCACCGATGAGGTGGTCTATTCGAGCGATGTCGCCGATCGCGACGAAATCTATCTGGCGCCCGCGGCCGGCGGTGCGTCGCGGCGCGTCACCCGACGGCCCGGCTTTCTGGCGTGGGAGCCGTCGATCTCGCCGGTGCTGAGCGACGGCAAGCGATGGATCGTGTTCGAATCGCACAGCGAAGCCAATCCGGAGTCCGGCGGCGAACTGTGGAAGATCCGCAGCGACGGCACTGAGCCGGCCGTCCGCCTGACTCAGAGCCATAACGACCGGCAGCCGGAGTGGTCGCCCAAGGGCGACAAGATCGTGTTCCAGCGCGAGGTCGGCCCCGAAAGCTGGGACGTGTTCACGCTGGATGTCGCCACCGGCGCGGTGTTCAACGTCACCAATGCCGGCGAGCTGTTCAATACCGATGCGTCGTGGTCGCCGAGCGGAAACTACATCGTGTATTCGTCCGGCGATGCCGATATCGAAATCGCGAATGTGTTCGTGATTGCGGCCGCCGGCGGCAACCGCATCCGCGTCACCCGCAGTTGCGGACTCGACGGCGCGCCGGGCTGGTCGCCGGACGGCAGCACGATCGCGTTCGAATCGGCGCCGTTCGACCCGGATGCGCAAGGCAGCACGACCTTGTGGGCGATCGACGCGCCGGCGGGCGTTCGCTGACAGCGGTATCGATCCGCGCAGCCGGAACTTGCGAGACATCGGCGGCCGCAGGGCCGCCGATGATCGTCGCGGCGACGGGCGATCAGCCTTTCGCGGTCTCGCCGTCGCCGAACACCGGCCGGAAGAAGCTGCGCTCATAGCTGACGATGAAGCGCTTCTCGGCGGCGTAGGCGAACGCGGCCTGACACTCGGGATCTTCGAACGAGCGCGTGCGGTAATCCTCGTACGCGGCCAGGCTCGGAAACGAAAACATCGCCAGGGCCACGTTGCTATGGCCCTCCGACGGCATGAAGTAACCGTGGTGGGTGCCGCCGAATTTCTCGACCAACGGAATCCACAGGCGGCCGTATTGCTCGAACTCGGCCAGTTGGTAGGGATCGATGATGTAGCGCAGGTAGCAGGTGATCATGCGGACTCCGGTGCGGCGGTGGGGGGGGCGCTCGCGGACACGGCGCGGGCGCGGGCGCAGGCGCAGGCGTCAGATCGTAGCGCCGAGCAGAAAGATCGGCTGATACAAGGCGAACACCACAAAGGCGGATCCCGCCATCGCCAGCGTCACACCGAACAAATAGGCGGCGTTGTCGCGCTGCCGCGCCGGCCAGATCGCCCACAGCGCCAACACCGCCAGCGGCGCCGGGCACAGCATCCACGGGTAATCCATCAGGATTTGCGTCATCCACGGCAGATCGGCGCCGAATGCGCTGAACGTGGCCTTGAACTGCGGCACCACGGCCAGGGTGCCCAGGCCGATCAGCAGCGGCGCGAGCAGTCCGATCGCCAGGCGCATGGGGCGGAAGGCCGGGTTCTGCGGCGTGGTAACGGTCGAACGGGGTGGCTGGTAGCTCATCGGATATTCGTCTGGGCCGTGGCAGGACGGCGGGAACGTGGCCCGCGCGCCGCCCGGGACGGGCGCCGCGGGGTCCGCATCGGGGCGCAACCCGGCCGGACGGGTAGAATAGCGGTCCCACACCGCCAGCCCTACGCCCGCCGTGACCGCAACCCCGTCTTCGGCCGCTTCCAGCGGCCCCGTCGTCATCCGCCAGGACGACCTGATCCAGTCCATCGCCGATGGCCTGCAGTACATCAGCTATTACCACCCGGTCGATTACATCAAGAATCTCGCCGCCGCTTATGAGCGCGAGGAAAGCGCCGCGGCCAAGGACGCGATCGCGCAGATCCTGATCAATTCGCGCATGTGCGCCGAAGGCCACCGGCCGATCTGCCAGGACACCGGCATCGTCACCGTGTTCCTGGAAATCGGCATGGACGTGCGCTGGGACGGCGCGACCATGGGCGTGGAGGACATGGTCAACGAAGGCGTGCGCCGCGCCTACAACCATCCCGACAACAAGCTGCGCGCCAGCGTGCTGGCCGATCCGGCCGGCAAGCGCAGCAACACCCGCGACAACACGCCCGCGGTCGTCAACGTCAAGGTCGTGCCGGGCAATACGGTGGACGTGATCGTCGCGGCCAAGGGCGGCGGTTCGGAAGCCAAGTCCAAATTCGCGATGCTCAACCCGTCGGATTCCATCGTCGATTGGGTGCTCAAGACCGTGCCGACCATGGGCGCGGGCTGGTGCCCGCCGGGCATGCTCGGCATCGGCATCGGCGGCACCGCCGAGAAGGCGATGCTGCTGGCGAAAGAATCGCTGATGGAGCCGATCGACATCACCGATCTGCAGGCGCGCGGCGCCAGCAATCGCGCCGAAGAGCTGCGTCTTGAGTTGTACGAGAAGGTCAACGCGCTGGGCATCGGCGCGCAAGGCCTGGGCGGCCTGACCACGGTGCTCGACATCAAGGTCAAGGATTATCCGACCCATGCCGCCAACCTGCCGGTGGCGATGATCCCGAATTGCGCGGCGACCCGCCATGCGCATTTCACCCTCGACGGCAGCGGTCCGGTGATGCTCGATCCGCCGTCGCTGGAAGACTGGCCGAAGCTGACCTACGACGCTTCCAAGGGCCGCCGCGTCGATCTGGACACGGTGACGCCGGACGACGTCGCCAGCTGGAAGCCCGGCGAAGTGCTGCTGCTCAACGGCAAATTGCTGACCGGCCGCGACGCCGCGCACAAGCGCATGGTCGAGATGCTGGGCAAGGGCGAAGCGCTGCCGGTCGATTTCAAGGGCCGTTTCATCTATTACGTCGGCCCGGTCGATCCGGTGCGCGACGAAGTCGTCGGCCCCGCCGGCCCGACCACGGCCACGCGCATGGACAAGTTCACCGAACAAGTGCTGGCGCAGACCGGCCTGCTGGGCATGGTCGGCAAGGCCGAGCGCGGCCCGGCCGGCATCGATGCGATCAAGAAGCACCGCTCGGTGTACCTGATGGCCGTCGGCGGCGCGGCGTATCTGGTGTCGAAGGCGATCAAGGCCTCGCGCGTGGTCGGCTTCGCCGACTTAGGGATGGAAGCGATCTACGAATTCACCGTGCAGGACATGCCGGTGACGGTGGCGGTGGACAGCACCGGCGAGTCGGTGCACAAGACCGGCCCGAAGGAATGGCAGGCGCGGATCGGCAAGATTCCGGTGGTGGTGGAGTCGGCCTGAGCGGTGCTGCTGCGCTGTTTGCGGATCTAACGAAGACGCCGGGTTTTGACCCGGCGTTTTTGTTTGGGTCTTAGGAAGCAAACGCCCCTCAGAGGGGGTTGGATCGTAGCAACTTAAGGGTCGCCCGATAGAGGTCGTCGTGGCGATGGTTGAAGCGAAACTCGCACTCCTTGAGGTGCAGGTAGAAGGTGGTCTTGGCCAGGCCGTTGAACTT
>NZ_JBFRDR010000024.1:0-77938 GCF_052113885.1 Lysobacter sp. TAB13
GAGATCCAGTGCCCAACAGCGCACGAGCGCCCGAAATCGGGCCTCGCTGATTTTCGAACGGCTGTAGTACCTGTTTTTCTTTTGCATTTCAGGAAGATAGCTGCGTTATGGGACAGCTTTGCTTCCTAAGACCCTTGAAAAAGGGGGCGGCGCGCTGCGTTGGTTCGATGTTTGAACTTGCYTTCATCGCGCGGGGGATTTGCTCTTTGCGGTGATGGGCGAGCAAGAGCGAATCCCCCCTCCCCCCCTTTTTCAGAGGGGGGGAACAGCAACGGCAACAGCAACAGCAGCGATTTCGAACAAGCGCGTCAATTCGCCCCCTTTGAAAAAGGGGGCGGCGCGCTGCGTTGGTTCGATGTTTGAACTTGCTTTCATCGCGCGGGGGATTTGCTCTTGCGGTGATGGGCGAGCAAGAGCGAATCCCCCCTGCCCCCCTTTTTCAAAGGGGGGAACAGCAACGGCAACAGCAACGGCACCGCCAGCAACAACCGCTACCACGACGCCACATCACGCAACCGGCTTGACCCACGACACGTCCGCGCATTCGTCGATGTCAGTCACATGCTGCAGCGCAAGAACCCGCTTCGCGCGACAGCGGTTTCCGTGACGCGCAACGGGGCAATAGCGGTCACCGGCAGCCGCATTCGCGGTCAATCTGCCCCCGCACGACGAAACACGCCGTATCGCGGTTGACCCTTCACGCCCCCACGGCTATCCAGACGCTGCAGTACGGAGGGGAACCCGGTCGCGCGCATGCCCTAGCACGCGCCGGAGCGCGTTTGCCTCCTCCCTTCATGACGATCAAAGGAGAGAGACATCATGGCACTGAGCCGTCACGTGGCCGTCGTCCTTCTGGGCGGCGCCGTCGCCCTGTCCAGCCTGCCCTCGCAGGCCGAGCAAGGCGATTACGGTTTCTTCGAAACGATCCGCAACCTGATTTCGCCGCCCAAGGCGAACAACAAGGTCCAACCCGCGCAGCGCACCGGCCAATACCCGCTGCTGAGCCGCGATACCGCACGCGCCGACGGATTCGATCCGGCCGCGTACTACCAATGGCAGACCGTGCAACTGCCGGCGGAAACCGGCGCGATCTGCGGCAACGGTTCGCCGTACAAGGTCTTCGTCAATCGCGTCCCCAACACCACCAACACCATCATCTACATGGAAGGCGGCGGCGCGTGCTGGGACTACGCCAGTTGCACCGGCGCCACCGGCGTGCGCGGCGCGCGCAATCCCAACGGCGTGCCCGACGACTACATGAAGCTGCTCAATCCGGGCGCCAGCCTGGTCAGCCCGTTCGTGACCCGCGTCAGCCCGTTCGATGCGGTCAAGACCCAGGGCTGGAACATGGTCTACGTGCCCTACTGCACCGGCGATATCTACAGCGGCGACAAGGTCGCGGTGTACGACGATCCCACCGGGCAGAAGCCGCCGCTGGTGTGGCACCACAACGGCCTGCGCAACACGCGCGCGATCACCGCATGGCTGAAGGACAACCTGCCGCGTCCGGGCCAGATGCTCAGCACCGGCTGCAGCGCCGGCGGCGCCGGCAGCCTGATCTCCTACGACTCGGTGCGCAGCGATCTGGCCCCCACCAGCGCCTACCTGATCGACGATTCCGGCCCGATCTTCCCCACCCCGCGCAACGGCAATCCGGCCGAATATCCCTCGCAGCCGCTGATGAGCAAGATCCGCGAAGTGTGGGGCCTGGACGCGCCGAACGGCCCGCTGGCCTTCCTCGCCGCGGGTCTGCCGCAGATCGATCTCAACGAACTGGGCTCGATCTATCCCGCGCTGGCCAATAAGCACCGCAACGATCGCCTGGGCCAGACGCATTTCTGGCAGGACCTGAACTATTCGTCGTATTCGTATGAGCGTTTCCACGACGACATCCAGCAGGCGCCGACGCAAGCGGCCAAGGAAGCGCTGATCCACGCCAAGTGGGGCACCGACACCCAGCGGCTGGCCGCGCGCTTGAACGGCCTGGACAATTTCGGCGGCTATTTCCCGCAGTACCGCGCCTTGAACGAAAGCCACTGCACGACCATCGTCGATTTCAAGAACGGCGACGTGCAGGCGCAGAACCTGGAGCTGAAGAACTTCATCGACAGCGTTCTGGACGGCAACGGCAAGGTGCTAGACGCCAGCGAAGCCAGCGATGCGGCCGACAAGGCCAAGCCGTTCAACCTGCTGTACTGGCTGGTCGATCAGCTGTTGGCCTGACGGGCGATGACGGCATGAAACGCAATCCAGTCATGCTGGGCCTGGCCCTGACCGTCGTGGCGTTCGCCACGGCGGTCAGTCTGGGCTGGCTGCCGATGTATCCGGCCCGCGCCGACACAACGCCGGCGCCGGCCGCGGTCACCGCGATCGCCAACGCCAGCCGCGGCACGCCGCTGCAGAGTCTGCTCGCCACGCCGCAAGCGCGCAGCTATCAACAACGCCAGCGCTTCCAGAACGAGGCCCGCGATTTTTTCCGCGACGCCTCCTCGCTGGGCCCGGTCGAACGCGAACGCCGCGCGCAGACGCTGCAACACGAGATCGACGGCTACGAACAGGCGCGCGAACTGTCGGCCGGCGAAAGCCTGATGCTGCGGATCGGCCTGATCCAGGCCACGGTGGCCGATCCGTCCCAGCAAAAGGCGATGGTGCAGCAACTGGCGCAACGCTATCGCGCCGACGCGCAGCGCCGCGAGCAGCAATGGGTGGATCAGCAGCAACACGATCCGCGCTTTCAAAGCTATAAGCAGCGCGAACAGATCGTGGTCGCCGAGGTCATGGCGATGCAGGTCATCCCCAGCGGCCTGACCCGCAACGAGTACCTGCGCCAGCGCCTGCAGGCCGAGCGCGAGCGGATCTACCGGTGACCAACCGCCGCCGGTAGTCACGAAAAGTCCCCCTTTCAGGAGGGGGCAGCGCGCGAGGCTGCCGCGAAGCCTGCCCCAGCCCCGCGGCGTATTTGCCCGCGAAAACGACACCGCCGCCCCCTCCGGATCACGCCCGGCGCGCCGAGTCAATGCGCCCACGCCGCGCCCTGCCCAAGCATCGATGCCGGTCACGCCGGGACCGCGACCGGGTGCCCGCGCGGCTTCCATCGTCTGCAATGTCGCGCCGATACACTCGACCCCGCGAGGCCGCGCCGCCGTGCGGCGGCGGCCCGCGCACACCGCGCGCGCAGCACGCGCCCTGGCCGAACCGAGGAACCCGATGCAGGTGGAAACGAACGATTACGTCGAGCTGAAAAGCGAGATCCTCGACGGCATGCGCAGCTATAAGGAAGACCTCGCCCAGGACGGCGCCGATGCGGGTTACAGCGACGGCGAGATCGAGGAGTGCGAGCGCATCATCGACCGTTTCCTCGACGCCATCGTCGCGGCCCAGGGCGACCGCATCGCCGGACGGGCGGCGATCAAGCAGGCCGTGCTGGCGCTCAACGCGCTCAACGCCCGCTGCGGCTACAACCTGATCGAAACCGACCAGCGCGAAGGATTGTGCGAACTGATCCTGGGCGCGGCCGCGCAGGCCGGCGCGGTGCAGCGCGAGGAAGACATCACCGAGCAATGGCGCGAGTGGTAAGCACGCAGCCGTGATGCGCGAACAATAAAAAAACCGGGCCCGCGAACGGGCCCGGCTTGTCGTCGAACGATCAAGACCCCGCGATCAGCGCGGCGTCACCGTCAGCGCCACCCGCAGCGCGACCTTCGGCCGCACCGGATCGTCGCTGGCCACGCACACATAACCGATGTGCGCGCCCTGCGCGAGGCCACGGGTGTCGATGCGCACTCGGTTGGCGATACTGCCCTGCGCCGGCACCCGGCCGAACGCGCGCGTCGGCGCGCCGATCCACGGCGCACCGCAGGCGCTTTCGCCCTGGATGTCGAAGGCCAGCCCGGCGAAACCGGCGCCGGCGATCCAGCTGCCCGCCCCGCTCGCGTTCGGCGCGATGGTGCGGAACTGGCTGTCGCCCACGTTGGAGGCGAACCACACCCAACGGTTGGCGAAGCTGGTGCGCGCGTGCACCACCAGCCAGTAATGGCCCGGCGGCAATTGCACGTTCTGTCCGGCGGCGGCGAGATCCAGGGTGATGTTGGCCCCGTCGATCTTCACCCCGGCCGCGTTCGGCGCCGCGGTATAGCTCCACACCGCCGCGCCGGCCAGCGGATTGCTGCTGGGGTTGCCGGCGTTGTCGCTATACACGCTCCAGCTCAGACTGGTGGCGGTGCTCGCCAGCGACGAACCGCTGGACACGAACCCTTCCGAGAACAGCTTGGACAGGCGCGTGCTGTCGGTGAGGACGAAATCGTCCGCCGAGAACTGCGCCGGCAAGCCGACCGTGGCCGGATCGGTGTAGAGCGTGCTGCGGAAACCGCTGTTGACGCCTTCGGCCGTGGAGTGCGTGACCGTGCGCGAGGCGGTGCCGGTGTTGTCGATCTGGAACTCCAGCGCCGACGCGCTGCGATTGCCGATGCTGAAATCGGCGAAACCGCGGCTGCCGGCCGGCAGGCTCAGGGCCACCTGCTCGGGCGTGAGCACGATCTGCGGCGGCGGCACCGCGATGGCGATCGGCAGGTGCAGCTGCGGCGAGTCGCGGCCGATCAGCGGCTTGAGTTCGACCTGGCCGAAATGCCACGCGCCGTCCTTCGCATACGAGTTGCTCAGCACGATCACCTTGAGCTTGGTGGTCTGGCCCGGTCCCGACAGCAACAGCGGCGGGAACGCGATGCCCTGCACGCCCTTGACCTGCACCAGATACAACTGCAGGCCGTTGCCGGCGTGACGGAAGGTGCGCTCGAAGGTGCAGCTGTTGACGCACTCGCGCTTGTCCAGGCTGGCCAGATTCAACGCGGACACGTCGCCGCCGGTGGACGGATCGGCGGCGAGGAAGTTCGCCGTCGTCTCATTGAGCACCAGCCCCGCGTGCACCGCCTGATCCACCTGGATGCGGCCCGAGCCCATCGCGAAGGCGTCGGCTGGAGTGACCTCATCTTCTTTGAAGACCTTCGGCGTGGCGGTCATCATCAACGCCGACTTGATCTCCGCCGAGGTCCAGCTCGGACGCGCCTGACGCAGCAGCGCGGCGGCGCCGGCCTGATGCGGCGAGGCCATCGAAGTGCCGCTGAGCAGGCCGACCAGATTCTCCGAGCCGCTGACCGTGGTGCCGGACAGCACCGCGAGCACGTTGACGCCGGGCGCGGTGACATCGGGCTTGATCAGATCCAGGCCATCGGTGGGTCCGCGCGAACTGAAGGCGGCCAGCACGTCGGGCGTGTTCGGAATCGGCGTCGGCGGGAAGCCGATGCCGGCGGTGGAAGTGTTGGCGTTGCCCGCGGAGAAATCGCGGATGGCGTCGGCGTCGGTCTGCGCGGCCATGAAGGTCGGGATCGTCGTGCCGGGCACGCTGGGCGATACCACCACGGCCTGGTTGTTGGCGATCACCACGCCGACGGCGCCGGCGTTCTTGGCGTTGTTGACCTTGTCGGTGAAGTTGCAGGTGCCGCGGCGGATCACCGCGATCGCGTTCTGGAACGCATTGGCCGGGAACGCGGCGCAACCGTCGGCGGTGGTGTCGATGCCGGCGCTCACGCGCAGCGGCGTGGTCGGCGGCAGCGAGGCGGTAAACGGCGCGCCGGACACGCCTTCGGTGAGTTGCACCGCCTGCAAGGCCGGCGGCACCGCGCCGGGGCCGGTGACCTGCAGCAGATAGGCGAAGGTGCCGCGGCCGTGCTGGGCCGCCGCGGTGGTCGAAGTCCACGGCTCCTGGTGGCCCATGGTGCTGGCGCCCGGGCCGCTGTTGCCGGCCGCCGCGGCGATGTAGATGCCGGCGTCGGAGGCGTTGAGGAAGGCGAGCGAAACCGACTCGCCCCACGGCGACGCGCCGCCGCCGATGGAGTAATTGATCACGTCCACGCCGTCGGCGATCGCCTGATCCACAGCCGCCACCGCCGAAGTGTTGGGGCATTGGCCCTGGTTGGTCGCGGCGATGGTGTAGCAGATGTCGTAGGCGATCACGTTGGCGTGCGGCGCGACGCCGGAGATGCGCACGTCGCGGCCCTTGAAGTTCGCGGTCCAGGCATTGCCGGCCGCGGTCGAGGCGGTGTGGCTGCCGTGGCCGTTGGTGTCGCCGAAACCGGGCTCTTCGCGCAGTCCAGGAATGCCGCAGGTGTTGCCGGGCGGGCCGCAGACGAAGTCGTAGCCGCCGATCAGTTTGTCGTTGCAACGTCCCTCATCGACGCCGCCGGGCGCGCAGGTGCCCAGGTAATTGCCGCTGCCGTTCGGGTTGACGTGGTGATAGCCGGTGTCGTCGATGGCGGCGAACGCCGGGCTGCCGAAGTTGATGCCGGTGTCGAGCACGCCGACGATCACGCCTTCGCCGCGGAAATTCGCCGGAGTGGAATTCCACAACGCCGGCGCGCCGATCAGCTGCGGGCCCACGTCGGTGGCGAGCGGATACTCGCGGTATTCCTCGACCAGTTCCACGCCGGGCAGTTTGGCGATGCGCGCGGCTTCGTTCTGGCTCATGCGGGTGATCACGCCGTTGACCGCGTGATGCATGCGTCGTTCGATATTGAGCGGACGGCCGATCAAGGCGCGAATGCCGCTTTCGTGATCGCGCTGCACCTGGTCCAGATGCTGCACGTAGCTGCGCGCCTGCGCGCTGCGCACATCGACGCGCCCGCCGGTGCCGCCGCCCGCGCTCTTGGCGGCCGCGGCGCTGTTGGCGTTCTGCGCGCCGGCCAGGCGTTGCGGCGCCGGCAATCCGGCGACCTCGCCGTGATAGGTGCTGAGCGGCGCTTCCTTGAACAACACGATGTAACGGCTGGTCTGGGTTTCCAACGCGCTGTCGGCGCGTTGCGGCGGCGGCGCGCCGCCGATGGTTCCGGCATCGGCCGGACTGTCGTTGCTCAGGCCGCGAACGGCGGCTCCTGCGAGCGCGGCCAGGCCTACCAGGCTGACGGCGATCGTCAATCGATTGACTACGTTGGGCATCGAGAGGTCCTCCACGAATTGCGCGAAGACACCGCCCCACGCCTGCCCCCCTTCCAGGCACGTCGCGGTCCAGTTTGGGGAAGAAGGAATCGGCGTCGGTCAGCATCGTCCGTGCGCCCGACCGCGATCGCGGCCCCGGCCGTCCGTCCTTCCCGTAACGCCCGGCGCATCCGCACGCGCCGGGCCGAACCTTCCTGCCCTGCGCGCACACTGCGCGAGGCGGGAAAGTTACGGCGTGATCATGCGCACATTTTAACTTTGGTTACAGATGCCCATCGCGCATGTTTCGGCATTGAAACGTCATGTTTATGAATTGCACGAAGTTCTGTTGTCTCGTTGCGCATGCGCAAAAAACAAAGGAGCGCCGAAGCGCTCCTTTGTTCGCGACACCGCGTGCAGCGATCGCGTAGTTACCAGCCAAAACCCGCGCCGACGCCGATCGAGCTTTCCGAATCGCTGAACGCGCCGCCCACGGTCACCGTCGCGCGATCGCTGATCGCGCGCTGATAACCGATCGACAGCGCCTGCTCGCCGCCCTGGAAACCGGCGCCGACGGCGACGCGGTTCTGCGTGCGCAGGCCCGAGGCGCTGGCCGACATCTGCACCATCGCCGCGGTCATCGCGCCCATCTTGTCGATGCGCTCGTCCTGCTTGGCGAAGCGCCAGTTCATGTCGTCGCGCAAACGGTTCACCGCTTCGGTCGGCGCGGCCAGCATCTGCGCGACGCGCGAATCGGTGTAGGTGTTGGCGCTGCGCAGCGTCTGCGCATCGCCGGCCTGGACCTGGCCCACGTTCGCCGCATCGGTCGCGGCGGTGCCGTTGGCGACGTTGGACACGCGCGTGCCGCCGGCGCCTTCCAACGCCAGCTGGGTCTTCGATGCGTCGGTGTAGTTCGCCGACAACGCCGAACCGCCAGTGCCGGCCGCGCCTTGCGGGCCCTGCGGACCTTGCGGACCGACCGGGCCTTGCGGGCCGGCAGGAATCGCGGCGATGCGGCCGTACAGATCGGTCAAGCGTCCGTCCACCGCGCCGAATGCCGAGCCCACGTCGTTGAAGCTCGAACCCTGGATCACATAGGTCGGCGGCGTGAACACACCGCCGCCGAAGCTGGCGCCGCCGCCGAGCGCGCCGCTCAGCGTGTTGAGCTGCGAGAGATTCACCGCATCGGTGTCCTGGGTCGCGGCGGCGACGTTGACCAGTTGCCGCTCGCTGCCGGCGGCGCCGAAGGAAACGGTGTTGGCGCGGTCGGCGACCGAGTTGCCGCCGATCGCGACGCTGTCGGCCGCGGTCGCGCTGGCGTTGTTGCCGAGCGCGGCGCTGTTGGCGCCGCTGGCGTTGCTGGTGTTGCCCAGCGCGGTGGCGTTGGCGCCGCCGGCGCTGCTGCTAGCGCCGATCGCGGTGGCGTTGACGCCGCTGGCGCTGGCCGAACTGCCGGCGGCCACGCTCTGCTCGCCGCTGGCGGTGCTGCCGGTGCCGGTGGCGACGCTGCCCAGTCCACTGGCGGTGCTGCCGATGCCGCTGGCGGTGCTCTGATCGCCCGATGCGGTACTGCCGGCGCCGAGCGCGGAACTGGCCTGGCCGCTGGCGGCGCTGCCCTGGCCCACGGCGATGCTCAGATCGCCGGCCGACTGCGCGCCGGAACCGACCGCGACGCTGCCGAAGCCGCCGGCGCTGGCGCCGTTGCCGCAAGCGGTGGCATCGACGCCGTTGGCGGTGGCGCCGCCGGTGTTGACGTTGCCCAGGCCGTCGTCGAGCTGACAGGCCGAACCGGCCCATGCGGACGAACTGGCCAGCAACAGGGCGACGGCGAGAATGGAAGGCTGCATGGTCTTCATGTAATCCCCTGGAACGTGCGGATCGCGGCGCATGCGCGCGCCGACCCGTCGAATGCGGAAACGGGCCGGCCGGATGCCGGCCCGTATGTAGGAGCGCAACGCAGCGGCTCAGCGCTGCGTTGCGCGATCGGCTCGATAGCCGCGCTTACGGCGCCGGCGTCACCGTCAACGCCACTCGCACCGAGACCTTCGGACGCAGCGGATCGTTGCTGGACACGCACACGAAGCCCACGCGCGGGCCCGGTGTCAGACCCGCGGCGCTGATCTGCACCTGGGTGTTGATGCCGGTGGCCGGGTTGAGCCGTCCGAACGCGCGATCGGGCGCGCCGATCCACGACGCGCCGCAGGCGTTGGCGCCCTGCACGTTGAAGGCCTGGCCGGCGAAACCGGTGCTGGCCGTCCATGCGCCGGTGCCGGCGGTGCCCGGCGTGATCGCGCGGAAGATGGTGTCGCCGGTGTTCGAGGCGAACCACACCCAACGGTTGGCGAAGGTGCTGCGCGAGTACACGATCAACCAGTAGCGGCCCGGCGCCAGGTTCACGTTCTGCCCGGCCGCGGCCAGGTTCAAGGTGATGTGCGCGCCGTTGATGGCCACGCCGTTGCCGGTCGGCGCCGACGAATAGCTCCACACGGCCGTGCCCGGGCTGGTCTGCGGATTGCCTTCCGGATTGCCGCCGCTGTCGCGGTAGATCATCCAGGTCAGACCGGTGGACGTGGTCGCCAGTGGCTGGCCGCTGGAGACGAAGCCTTCCGTGTACAGACGGGTGATCTGGGTCGCTTCGGTGACGGTGAAATCGTCCGAGGAGTACTGGCCGGGCGAACCGGCGGTGGCCGGATCGGTGTACTGGGTGCTGCGGAAGCCGCTGCTAACCGCGCCGACCGGCGCATTGACGTAAGTGCGCGTGCCCGAACCGGTGTTATCGATCTGGTAATCGAGCGCGGAACCGCCGGCGTTGTCGATGCGGAAGTTGACCGAACCGGTCGCGCCCGCGGTCAGGCTCAACGCCACTTGGTCCGGCGCCAGCGCGATCGCCGGCGGCGGCACCGAAACCGCGATCGGCAGACGCAGCGTCGGCTGCGCGGTGTTGCCGCCCTGCGGCGTCAGCACCAGCTTGCCGAAGTTCCACGAGCCGTCCTTGGGCAGCGAGCCGCTGAGCACGGTCACCTTGACCGCCTTGCTCTCGCCCGGATTGAGCACCAGCGACAACGGCGTCACCACCACGCTCAGTCCCTCGCCGCGCACGTTCCAGGTCTGGCGCGTGCTCAGCGTGTTGCGGAAGGTGCGGGTGAAGCTGCAGCTGTTCGGGCACTTGGCCTTGCCCATGCTGGGCACGTTCAAGGACGAGGGATCGCCGCCGGTGGCCGGATTGGCCGCGCGGTAATTGGCGGTGGTCTCGTTGAGCACCAGGCCGGCCTTGATCGCCTGATCGACCTGCACGCGGCCGGCGCCCATGGCGAAGGCGTTGGCCTGGGTGACCGAGTCTTCCTTAAACACTTCCTGCTTGGCCGTCATCATCAACGCCGACTTGACCTCGGCCACGGTCCAGGTCGGTTGCGCCTGACGCACCAGCAACGCCGCGCCGGCATGGTGCGGCGAAGCCATCGAGGTGCCGTCCTTGAGGCCGATCTCGTTCTCGCTGCCGCTGATGGTGGTGCCGGCGACGACCGCGAGTACCGCCACGCCGGGCGCGGTGATGTCGGGCTTGACCAGATCGAAGTTGCCGGCCGGGCCCCGCGAGCTGAAGCCGGCGAGTACGTCGGGCGTGTTCGGCAAGGGCGTCGGCGGATAACCGATGCCGGCGGTGGAGGTGTTGGTGTTGGCGGCGGAGAAATCGCGGATCGCGTTGCCGTCGGCCTGGGTGATGCCGAACGCCGGAATGGTCGCGCCCGGAACGCTCGGGATGATGCCGCCTGCGGTGTTGTTGACGACCACCAGCGCGGTGGCGCCGGCCGCCGCGGCGTTGGTGGCCTTGATGGCGAAGCTGCAGGTGCCGCGGCGGATCACCGCGACCGCGCCCTGGAACGTGCCGGCCGGATACGCGGCGCAACCGTCGTCTGCGCCGTTGATGCCGGCGCTCACGCGCAGCGGCGTGGTGCCGGGCAGCGCGGCCGTGAACGCGACGCCGCCGGTGCCTTCCGACAACTGCACGGTCTGCAACGGCGCCGGCACCGCGCCGGGGCCGGTAACCTGCAACAGATAGACGAAATCGCCGCGGCCGTGCTGGGCCGCGGCGGTGGTCGCCGTCCACGGTTCCAGATGGCCGCTGGTGGCCGGGCCGGGGCCGTCGTTGCCGGCCGCGGCGGCGACGTAGATGCCGGCGTCGGTGGCGTTGAGGAACGCCAGCGACACCGCTTCGCTCCACGGATTGGCGCCGCCGCCGATCGAGTAGTTGATCGCATCGACCACGCCGTCGGCGATGGCCTGATCGACCGCGTCGGCCGCCGACACGTTCGGGCACAGGCCCTGACTGGTCGAGACCTTCGTGTAGCACACGTCGTAAGCGATGATGTTGGCGCGCGGCGCCACGCCGGACATATGCACTTGTCGGCCGCGGAAGGTCGCGGTGCGCACGTTGCCGGCGACGGTGGAGGCGACATGGCTGCCGTGACCGTTGGTGTCGCCGAAACCGGGCTCTTCGCGGATGTCGGGCTGGCCGCACTGGTTGGCGCGCGAGGCGCAGACGAAATCGTAGCCGCCGATCAGCTTGTCGTTGCAACGGCCTTCGTCGATGCCGCCGGGCGCGCAGGTGCCCAGGTAGTGGCCGGCGCCGAGCGGATTGATGTGCTGATAACCGGTTTCATCGATCGCGGTGAACGACGGGCTGCCGAAGTTGATGCCCGAATCGAGCACGCCGATCACCATGCCTTCGCCGCGGAAACCGGTGGGCGTGGCGTTCCACAACGCCGGCGCGCCGATCAGCGCGGGGCCGGTATCGGTGGCCATTTCGTATTCGCGGTATTCCTCGACCAACATCACTTCCGGCATCGAGGCGACCTTGGCCGCTTCGTTCTGCGACAGCGTGGTGATGATGCCGTTGAGGGCGTGACGCATGCGCCGCTCGATCCGCAGCTGACGGCCGAGCGCGCGATCGATGCGCTGCTCGTAGCCGCTCTGCAACTGGTCCAGATGGCGGACGTAGTTGCGCGCGTTGACGCTCTTGACGTCGATGCGGCCTTCGCTCGGGCCGGACATCGCCGTCATCGCGCCGCGTCCTTCCAGGCGCGCCGGCGCCGGCAGCCCCTGCACGCTGCCCTTGTAGGTGCTCAGCGGCGCGTCCTTGTACAGCACGATGTAACGCTGGCTCTTGTTCTCCAGGCTGCTGACGCCGGTCGGCGCCGGCGCCGCGCCGATAGCGGCGTTGCCGGCCGTCCCCCCGGACAGGCTCAGCACGCTCGCGCCGGCTATGGCGGCCACGGCCGCTACGCCGAGCGCGATCGAAGTCTTCTTAAACACCTTGTGCATCTGAAACGTCCCCCACTTCAGTGTGCAAAGCAATCCGCCGCACCCGCGCCTCGGCGCGGGCGCGATGGCCCGTGATCAGGATGCGATTCGATTCCGGCACACGATCAGTGCCGAGTGCGCTCCCCTCTAATGCCAACGCGGACAGGCCAACACCCCCCCACCTGCCGGGGCGCTCTTCTGATAAACGGATCAAGTGTTTCTCGGACGAACGGTCGTATCGACAGCCGTCGCCGCTTGACTTCGCGCTAGGCCGGGCTCAGCGCTTGCGCCACGGGCTCAGCAGCCCGCCGCGGTAGACCACCAGATAGGTCGCCACCACCCACGCCGTAGCCACCGCCCACCCGGCCAGGATGTCGGAGGGGTAATGCACCCCCAGGTACAGACGCGAGAACCCCACCAGCGCCACGAACGGCACCATCACCGCCAGCACCGGCCAGCGCCAGCGCGTCGGCCAGCTCAACAGCGCCAGGGTGACCAGCAAGGTCATCGAGCCCATGGCGTGACCGCTGGGGAAACTGTAGTTGTGTTCGGGCGCGATCGAATCCCACAGCGACGGCCGCTCGCGCGCGAAGAATTGCTTGGCGGCGATATTGAGCAGGCCCGAACCGGCCAGCGCGATCGCAGCGAAGCTGGCTTCGCGAAAACGCCGCCGCACGGTCAGCACCGCGACCAGCAGCACATCGAACGGCACCACGCCGTACAGATAGCCCAGTTGCGAGACGATCACGAACAAACGGTCGAAGCCGTCGCGCGCCAGGCTGTGGGCGTACTGCAGCAGCGGCTCATCGAAAACGATGGCTTCCTGCTCGTGGATTTCGTCCGCCAGTTCGGCGAAGCCCCACAGCGGCAGCAGCAGGCCGGCGAACACCAGCAGCAGGCGCCAACCGTGGCGGCGCAGCAGCGCCAGGCCGAAGCGCGCCTCTTGCTCGACCGCGCTGTCGCCGGGACCGCGGCGGAGCGCGGCCCGGTCTTCGTTGGCCGCCGCCGGAGGCTGCGCGGCCGCGCGGGAATCAGGCGCCTGCGAGGCGGGCGCCATAATTGCGTTCGACGTAGGTGTCGATCAGCGCGACGAACTCCTGCGCGATGTTTTCCCCGCGCAAGGTCACCGTCTTCTCGCCGTCCTCGAACACCGGCGCCGACGGCGTCTCGCCCGTGCCCGGCAGCGAGATACCGATGTTGGCGTGACGCGATTCGCCCGGGCCGTTGACGATGCAGCCCATCACCGCGAGGGTGAGGTTCTCCGCGCCCGGATGGGTGATCTTCCACTCCGGCATCTTCGCGCGCACATGCTCCTGCACGGTCTGCGCCAGTTCCTGGAAGAAGGTGCTGGTGGTGCGGCCGCAACCCGGGCAGGCGGTGACCATCGGCGTGAACGCGCGCAGGCCCATGGTCTGCAGCAGTTCCTGCGCGACGATGACTTCGTTGTTGCGCGACTGCCCCGGCTCGGGCGTGAGCGAAATGCGGATGGTGTCGCCGATGCCTTCCTGCAGCAGCACGCCCAGCGCGGCGCTGGAGGCGACGATGCCCTTGCTGCCGATGCCGGCCTCGGTCAAGCCCAGGTGCAGCGCGTACTCGCCGCGGCGGGCCAGTTCGCGATAGACCGCGATCAGTTCCTGCACGCCGCTGACCTTGGCGCTGAGCACGATGCGATCGGCCGGCAGGCCCAGCTCGACCGCGCGCGCGGCCGAGTCCAGAGCCGAGCGGATCAGCGCCTCGCGCAGCACCCGGCCGGCGTCCCAGGGTTCGGCGCGGGCGGCGTTCTCGTCCATCAGCTGGGTAGCCAGCGCCTGGTCCAGCGAGCCCCAGTTAGCGCCGATGCGCACCGGCTTGCCGTACTTGATCGCGAACTCGATCAGGGTGGCGAACTGGCTGTCCTTCTTCTTGCCGAAGCCGACGTTGCCGGGGTTGATGCGGTACTTGCCCAGGGCCTGCGCGCAGGCGGGCTCAGCGGTGAGCAGTTGATGGCCGTTGTAGTGGAAGTCGCCGATGATGGGCACCTCGATGCCCATCATCGCCAGCTTATCGACGATGCGCGGCACCGCCGCGGCGGCTTCCACAGTGTTGACCGTGATCCGCACCAGTTCCGAACCGGCGCGCCACAGTTCGGCGACCTGCTTGGTGGTGGAGGCGACATCGGCGGTGTCGGTGTTGGTCATCGACTGCACCACCACCGGCGCGCCGCCGCCGACCTGAACGCCGCCGACCGTGACCGCGCGGGTCAGGCGTCGCGGCAGAGGGCCGAAACCGGAATGGGCGCAGGGCAAGACGGCATCTGAATTCATGCCGGTATTGTAACGCCGGGGCGCGCGGCTTTCGTGTCGCGGGGGTGAAGCGCGGGGAAACGCTGTGGTGCCGGGGGTTTGCCGTTGTTGGCGGTCGCCGCGGCCGCCGAAACGGCCCAGGGCTGCCGCACGCGATACCATCGTCTCCGCGGCACCGGATATCGGACGTTGGGCATCGAGTCCCCGTCCCTCTCCCAGCCGTCATTCCCGCGAAAGCGGGAATCCAGCGACTTTGACGTCACCCGCACGAAAGTCGCTGGATTCCCGCTTTCGCGGGAATGACGAACAAAGGCCCCGCGTCGCCTCGCCAAACCCGCCCCAGGTCGATCAGCACCCCATGCCCCCCAGCCAGCCCGACGAAGTCCTCACCCCCAGCCAGCTCAACACCCTGGCGCGCAATCTGCTGGAGGACACCTTCCCGCTGATCTGGGTCGAGGGCGAACTGGGCAATCTGTCGCGGCCGTCGTCCGGGCATCTGTACATGACCTTGAAGGACGCCCGCGCCCAGGTCCGCTGCGCGATGTTCAAGCCCAAGAGCAGCTGGCTGAAATTCGTCCCGCGCGAAGGCCTGCGCGTGCTCGCGCGCGGCCGCCTGACCCTGTACGAAGCGCGCGGCGACTATCAGCTGGTGCTGGACCACATGGAAGAGGCCGGCGAAGGCGCGCTGCGGCGCGCGTTCGAGGAACTCAAGGCGCGGCTCACGGCCGAAGGCCTGTTCGACAGCGAGCGCAAGCGCGAGCTGCCGCGGTTCCCCGCGCGCATCGCCATCATCACCTCGCCCAGCGGCGCGGCGGTGCGCGATGTGCTGAGCGTGCTGGCGCGACGCTTCCCGCTGGCGCAGGCCGAGGTGCTGCCGGTGCCGGTGCAGGGCGACGGCGCCGCCGAACGCATCACCGCGATGCTGATGCGCGCGCAGGCCGCGCAGCGTTATGACGTGATCGTGCTGGCGCGCGGCGGCGGTTCGCTGGAAGACTTGTGGGCGTTCAACGACGAACGCCTGGCGCGGGCCATCGCCGCCTCCGCCGTGCCGGTGGTGTCGGCGATCGGACACGAAACCGACTTCACCCTGGCCGACTTCGCCGCCGACGTGCGCGCGCCGACGCCGTCGGTGGCGGCCGAATTGCTGGTGCCGCAACGCGAGGATCTGCTGCATCGCCTGCGCGTGCTCGAAGCGCGCCTGCACAACCTGCACAGCCAACGCCTGCGTCAGGCCATGCAGCGCACCGACCGCGCCGGCCTGCGCCTCAACGCGCTGCGGCCGCAGGCGCGGCTGGCCGCGTTGCGCACGCGCCAGCAGGATGCGCTGCGCCGACTGGAGCAAGCCTGGCGCCTGCGCCTGGAACGCGACGGCGCGCGCCTGCGCCACGCCGACGCGGTGTTGCGCGCGCATCATCCGCAGCGCCGCATCGCCCGCCTGCGCGAGCGCCTGGGCGCCCTCGCCCTGCGCCCGCAGGCCGCCATCGCGCGGCGCCTGCGCGGCGACGCCCTGCGCCTGCGCGGGCTGGCGCGTTCGCTGGAGGCGATCAGTCCGCTGGCGACGGTCGCGCGCGGCTATTCGATCCTGCAGCGCGGCGACGGCCGCGTCGTGCGCAGCGTCCTCGACGCCGCCCCCGGCGATCGCCTGACCGCGCGGGTGCACGACGGCCAGTTGAAGGTGCGGGTCGAGGACAACGAGTCCTGAAAAATGCATCGAAGTCTTTTGTAGGAGGGGCTTCAGCCCCGATGCTTTCGGCTCCGATCGCTTCGGCAAACCGGTTTCGGAGATTCAAAGCGATCGGAGCGAAGAGCATCGGGGCTGAAGCCCCTCCTACAAAAGACTTCGATGCTTGTGCGATGCCTGATTCACAAGGCATCGGGCTTTTCCGATCCTGGCGACCCGGTCATGCATAGCCCGCACCGTTCCACCGCCATCGCCCACCGCTAACATCGTTTGCGCGAGCATCGACGGACTCGGGCCCTGCCCGCTCCCGGAGTTCCGCATGACCAAGGCGTCCGACCTGTTCGTCGCCGCGCTCGAAGCCGAAGGCGTGCAATACGTCTTCGGCATTCCCGGCGAGGAAAACCTCGACCTGCTCGAATCGATGCGCACCTCCACGATCAAACTCGTGCTCACCCGCCACGAACAGGCCGCCGGTTTCATGGCCGCGACCTACGGCCGGCTGACCGGCAAGGCCGGCGTCTGCCTGTCCACGCTGGGACCGGGCGCGACCAATCTGGTCACCGCCGCGGCCTATGCCCAACTCGGCGCGATGCCGATGTTGATGATCACCGGGCAGAAGCCGATCAAGACCAGCAAGCAAGGCCATTTCCAGATCGTCGATGTGGTCGACACCATGCGGCCGCTGACCAAGTACACCCGCCAGATCGTCGCCGCCGACAGCATCCCGGCGCGGGTGCGCGAAGCCTTCCGCCGCGCCGAGGAAGAACGCCCCGGCGCCGTGCATCTGGAACTGCCGCAGGACATCGCCGCCGACCCGACCCAGGCGCGGTTGATTCCGGCCTCGTTCTCGCGCCGCCCGGTGGCCGAGGACAAGGCCATCGAACGCGCCGCCGAAGCCATCGCCAACGCCCGCCATCCCCTGCTGATGATCGGCGCCGGCGCCAATCGCAAGACCACCTCCAAGACCCTGGACGAATTCGTCGCCAAGCTCGGCATCCCCTACTTCACCACGCAGATGGGCAAGGGCGTGCTCGACGAGCAAGGCCCGCTGTGGCTGGGCAACGCGGCCTTGTCCGATCACGACTTCGTCCATCGCGCCATCGACTCGGCCGACTGCATCGTCAACATCGGCCACGACGTCATCGAGAAACCGCCGTTCTTCATGCGCGAAGGCCGGCGCACGGTGATCCACGTCAACTACGCCAGCGCCGAAGTCGATGCGGTGTATTTCCCGCAGATCGAAGTCGTCGGCGACATCGCCCATTCGGTCTGGCGTTTGCAGGAAGCCCTGCAACCGCAGGCGCACTGGGACTTCGCCTTCTTCGACCGCGTGCGCGCCGCGCTGCTGGAGCAACTGCGCGACCGCGCCGACGACGACCGCTTTCCGCTCGCGCCGCAGCGTCTGGTCGCCGACGTGCGCGCGGCGCTGTCGCCGCGCGACGTGGTCTGCCTCGACAACGGCCTGTACAAGCTGTGGTTCGCGCGCAACTACCGCTGCCGCGAGCCGAACACCCTGCTGCTCGACAACGCGCTGGCGACGATGGGCGCCGGCCTGCCCTCGGCGATCGCCGCGCGCATCGTCTGCCCGGACCGCAAGGTTGTCGCGGTGTGCGGCGACGGCGGCTTCATGATGAATTCGCAGGAGCTGGAAACCGCGGTGCGGCTGGGCCTGGATCTGGTCGTGCTGGTATTGCGCGACGACGCCTACGGCATGATCAAGTGGAAACAGGCGCACGAACGCTATCCGAGCTTCGGCATGGACCTGGGCAATCCGGACTTCGTCGCCTACGCGCGCAGCTACGGCGCGCGCGGGCACCGGCCCGAGTCCAGCGATGCGTTCCTGCCGTTGCTGCGCCAGGCACTGGATACGCCGGGCGTGGATGTGATCGAAGTGCCGATCGATTACAACGACGACGACCGGATTCTCAACGAAGATATTCCCAGGCTCGCTTCGGCGGTGCAGTAACGCGGTTTGCCGCGTTCGACCTGACCTCGGTCGGGGCTGAAGCTCCCTCCCACAAAAGATTCCGCGGCATCGAGGTCTTTGTGGAAGGGAGCTAGGGAGCTTCAGCCCCGACATCCGAAGCGACGAACCTCTCCGACTTCGCTCATCCTTCAAGGAGCAGCCAATGGCCAAGCCCAACAAGAAAAAACCCGCCAAGGGTCTGAAGTCCAGCTACCCCTACTACCTCGCCAACCGCCCGGTCGCGGCCAATACCGAGCTGGAAGTGCTGGACAAATACAGCGGCAAGCGCGCCACCCGCGTGGCGATGGCCGATGCGGTCGCCGTGCGCAAGGCCATCGTCGCCGCGCACAAGGCGCGCGATGCGATGGCGCGGTTCACCCCCGACCGCCGCCGCGACGTGCTCGAACACTGCGTGCGCCGTTTCACCGAGCGTTTCGAAGAGCTCGCGCTGGCCCTGTGCATCGAAGCGGGCAAGCCGATCAAGGACGCGCGCGGCGAAGTCACCCGCCTGATCGACACCTTCCGCATCGCCGCCGGCGAAGCCACCCGCGGCGACGGCCAGATCATCGAGCTGCAGATCTCCGAGCGCACCCGCGGCTATCGCGGCATGGTCAAGCGCGTGCCGATCGGGCCGTGCAGCTTCATCACCCCGTTCAATTTCCCGCTGAACCTGGTCGCGCACAAAGTCGCGCCGGCGATCGCGGCCGGCTGCCCGTTCGTACTCAAGCCGGCGATCAAGACCCCGGTCGGCGCGTTGATCATCGGCGAGGTGCTGGCCGAAACCGATCTGCCCGAAGGCGCGTTCTCGGTGTTGTGCTGTTCGAACGAGGACGCCTCGCTGCTGGTCGAGGACGAGCGGATCAAGCTGCTGAGCTTCACCGGCGGCCTGATCGGCTGGGATCTGAAGGCGCGCGCCGGCAAGAAGAAGGTCACCCTGGAACTCGGCGGCAACGCCGCCTGCATCATCGACGCCGACCCGGGCGCCAGCCTGGATCACGTGGTCGAACGGCTGGTGTTCGGTGCTTACTACCAAAGCGGCCAGAGCTGCATCAGCGTGCAGCGCATCTACGCTCATGCCGCTATCTACGACAAGCTGCGCAAGAAGCTCAAGGCCGCGATCGGCGCGCTGCGCATGGGCGATCCGCGCTTCGATACGACCTTCATCGGCCCGGTGGTCGATGAGGACGCGGCCAAGCGCATCCAGTCGTGGATCGACGCGGCGGTCAAGGGCGGCGCCAAGCGCATCAATGCAGGCCCGCGTGTCGGCAACATGATTCCCGCAACCTTGCTGGAGAAGGTGCCGCACGATGCCGATCTGTACCGCAAGGAAGCCTTCGGCCCGGTTGCGGTGATCGAGCCGTTCGACGATTTCGACAGCGTCCTGGACGAGGTCAACGACAGCGACTTCGGCTTGCAGGCCGGCGTGTTCACCGGGCGATTGGATCATGCGATGCGCGCGTGGGACCGGCTCGATGTCGGCGGCGTGATCGTCGGCGACGTGCCGAGCTTCCGCGTGGACAACATGCCTTATGGCGGGGTCAAGGATTCCGGGCAGGGCCGCGAGGGGGTGCGGTATGCGATCGAAGACATGAGCGAGCAGCGGCTGTTGGTGATACGAGATCCAACCGAAGCGAAGTAACCCCGGACTTCTCCGAAGCCGCGTTCTACCAATTCTCAGCCGTATCAACCCCTCTCCCGCAAAGCGGGAGAGGGGTTGGGGTGAGGGCACGCCCAGCCGGCAAAACACCCTCATCCGCCCCCCGCCTTCGCGGGGGCAGGCTCTCCGGGCACCTTCTCCCGCCAGCGGGAGAAGGAAACAGCAAATATTTTTTTGCTGCCTCAACCCCACCCGCTATACCGGCCCGTTCGCCTTCCCAGGTCCACACACCAGGGAAGCCGTCATGCAAGCCTCAACCTCGCGCCGTTCGCCGTCCGCCCGCCACTCCATGCACCTGCTCAGCGCCGCCCTGCTGGCCGCGCTGGCCCTCAGCGCTTGCCAGGCGCCGGGCGATGTGAACTCCTCCACGAGCAAGAACGAACAGGTCGGCAAGGTCGGCGGCGCGCAGGCCGCGCAAGCCGATGCGCCGCGCGACAAACTCCAGGCCGCCGACGCGGCGGCGGCAGCCAGCGCGGGCTACATCGCCCCCGCCGAGCCGGCCAAGTCCATACCCGCACAGCCCTTGACCGAATCGGAAGCCAAGTCGGCCGGCAATCTCGCTCCGGCCGGCCTCGCGCAAGCGCAGGTGGACCAGGTGATGGTGACCGGCTCGCGCGTTCGCGAGGACAGCCGGCTCGTCAGGCGCATGGCCGCCGCGCCGATGCCCGTCGCATCCCCGGCGATGATCGCGCCGCCGCCTCCGCCGCCCTATTACTCGCAGCCGGCCAACACGGAAAAGTACGCCGAACGCGAGGACAACCCGGTGGTGCGCGCCAGCGAACAGCCGCTGTCCACCTTCTCCATCGACGTCGATACCGGCAGCTACGCCAACGTGCGGCGCATGCTCAACGACGGCCAGCGTCCACCCGCCGACGCAGTGCGCGCGGAGGAATTCATCAACTACTTCGACTACGGCCACGCCGCGCCGAAGTCGCTCGCCACGCCGTTCAAGGTGTCCACCGAACTGGCGCCGGCGCCGTGGAACGCGCAGCGCCAGTTGCTGATGATCGGCATCAAGGGCTATGACGTTCCCAAGCAGACGCTGCCGCCGGTCAACCTGGTGTTCCTGATCGACACCTCCGGCTCGATGGAATCGCCGGACAAATTGCCGTTGCTCA
The DNA here is from genome assembly GCF_052113885.1 of Lysobacter sp. TAB13. Lineage (NCBI taxonomy): Bacteria > Pseudomonadati > Pseudomonadota > Gammaproteobacteria > Lysobacterales > Lysobacteraceae > Lysobacter > Lysobacter sp. TAB13. Next base: position 20,969 of record NZ_JBFRDR010000024.1, read on the forward strand.
AGAGCGCGTTCTCGATGCTGACCAAGCAGCTGCGCGCGCAGGACCGCATCTCGATCGTGGTCTACGCCGGTGCCGCCGGCCTGGTGCTGCCGCCCACGCCCGGCGATCGCCAGCAGGAGATTCTCGACGCGCTGGGCCGCCTGCAGGCCGGCGGCAGCACCAACGGCGGTGACGGCATCCGCCTGGCTTATGCGACGGCGAAGCAGGCCTTCATCAAGGACGGCGTCAACCGCGTGATCCTGGCGACCGACGGCGACTTCAACGTCGGCACTGTCGACAACAACGCGCTGGAGACGATGGTCGCCGATCAGCGCAAGAGCGGCATCGCCCTGACCACGCTGGGCTTCGGCACCGGCAACTACAACGATCAGCTGTCGGAGAAACTGGCCGACGTCGGCGACGGCAACCATGCCTACATCGACACCTTGCAGGAAGCGCGCAAGGTGCTGGTCGAGGAAATGGGCTCGACCCTGCTGACCATCGCCCGCGACGTGAAGATCCAGATCGAATTCAATCCGGCGCAGGTGGCCGAATACCGTTTGATCGGTTACGAAAACCGTTTGCTCAAGCGCGAGGATTTCGCCAACGACAAGGTCGATGCCGGCGATATCGGCGCGGGCCATGAGGTCACTGCGTTGTACGAGATCACCCCGGTCGGCTCCAAGGCCACGCGCCTGCCGGCGTTGCGTTACACCGAAGCCACCGCGGCCGCCGGCGGCAAGGACGGCGAAATCGCCAACCTCAAGCTGCGCTACAAGCGTCCGGGCGAAGACCGCAGCCAGCTGATCGAAACGCCGGTGCTGCGCTCGGGCCAGCGCGCGGTCGCCAGCGATCCGATGCGCATGGCCGCGTCGGTCGCCGCCTTCGCCGATGCCTTGCGCGGCGGCAGCCAGTACGACGGCTGGGGCTGGGATCAGATTCTGGCCAGCGCACGCAGCGTGCGGCTCGACGATCGGTGGGGTCAGCGCGCCGAGTTCGTGCGATTGGTGGAGCGGGCGAAGTCGCAGATCGGCGAGTTGAAGCCGGCTAACGGCGTGGCTGTCAGTGACTGACAGCGCAGCCCCCAGTTCTCTTCCCCCCTTTGAAAAAGGGGGGTTAGGGGGATTCGCTTTTGCTCCTGACCAAACCCACACGCACCGAAAAGCAAATCCCCCGGCGCTTCGACCACCGCATAGCAACCGCATCCACGCCGACGCCAGCCCCCTTTTTCAAAGGGGGCGAATTGACTCGCTCGGTCGGATAACGGCGCAGCCCGAAGTCTCTTCCCCCCTTTGAAAAAGGGGGGCCAGGGGGGATTTGCTTTTGCTCCTGACCAAACGCACACGCACCGAAAAGCAAATCCCCCGGCGCTTCAACCATTGCTCAGCAACCGTAGCAACGCCGGGCGCCAGCCCCCTTTTTCAAAGGGGGCGAATTGACTCGCTCGGTCGGATAACCGGCGCAGTCCGAAGTCTCTTCCCCCCTTTGAAAAAGGGGGCCAGGGGGGATTCGCTTTTGCTCTTGACCAAACGCAGACGCACCGAAAAGCAAATCCCCCGGCGCTTCAACCATTGCTCAGCAACCGTAGCAACGCCGGGCGCCAGCCCCCTTTTCAGAGGGGGCGAATTGACTCGCTCGTTCTAAGCGTCGCCGGTACCGGTATGTTCGACGAAGTCAGGCTCGCCGAATCCGGTGCCGGCGGCGCCCTTCGGCGCCGCCGGATCGCGCGATTCGATCCGCACGCCGATGTCCTGCGCGCTCGCGCCGACAACCTCGGCCGCGGCGATATTCGAAGCCACGCCATCGGCGCCGATCACATCCGCCACGCCCTCGGGAATCCGCGCTTCGCCGCTGACGCCCTCGGCCGGACGCCCGAACAGATAGCCCTGGCCATAGGTGCAACCCAGTTCGCGCAGGATCAATCGCTGCGCCTGAGTCTCCACGCCCTCGCCAATGGTGTGGATGCCCAAAGTCCCGGCCAACGCCTGGATCGCGCGCACCACCGCGATGCTCTCCGGACGCGATTCGCCCACCAACCCAGCGACGAAACTCTGATCGATCTTCAAACACTCGATCGGGAACCGATGCAAATACGACAAGGCGGAGAACCCCGTACCGAAATCATCCAGCTGCGCCAGCACGCCGTGATTGCGCAAGGTGCGCAAGATCCGCAGCGCGCGCGGCACGTCGTCGAGCAGCGCGACTTCGGTGATCTCGATGCGCAGACGGCGCGGGTCGGCGCCGGCTTCTTCGATCATGCGCAGCAGCCGGTCGGCGAAATCGCCGGAACGGAAATGCCGCGGCGATACGTTGACCGAGATATAGCCCTGGCCGCCGCGCGCCAGTTCGGCGATCACCCGGCCGTAGAGAATCCAGTCGGCTTCCTCGATCAGGCCGCTGTCCTCGCCCAGGCCGATGAATTCGCGCGGCAACAGCAGCCCGCGTTTCTCGTGGCGCCAGCGCAGCAGCGCTTCGTGGCCGATCACCAGTTGATCGTCGAGGCGCACGATCGGCTGGTAATAGGCGATGAAGGCGTCGCTGTTGATGGCGCGGCGCAAGTCGGCTTCCAGGTCCAGGATGCGCAAGGCCTGCTCGCGCATTTCTTCGTCGAACACGGCGAAACGGCCGCGGCCGGCGCCCTTGGCGCGGTACATCGCCGCGTCGGCGTCGCGCAGCAGCTCGGTGCCGTTGGCGTAGCGCGGATGCCACATGGCGATGCCGACGCTGGCGGAGGGAAACACTTCGCGTCCGGCCACCCAGCACGGCTCGCCGAGCGCGCGCAGCACGCGCTGGGCCAGGTCTTCGGCCACCATCAGGCCGTCGATGTTTTCGATCAGGATCGCGAATTCGTCGCCGCCCAGGCGCGCGACCATGTCGGCGCTGCGCACGGTGCCGACGATGCGGCGGCTGCTTTCGATCAGCAGTTCGTCGCCGGCGGAATGGCCGACGCTGTCGTTGACCAGCTTGAACCGGTCCAGGTCCAGGAACAGCACCGCGAACGCGCGGTTCTCGCGCTTGGCGCGGGCGATGGCGTGATCCAGCCGATCGGCCAGTTGGCCGCGATTGGGCAGGCCGGTCAGCGCGTCGTGCAGGGCCTGATGAGTGAGCTTGAGTTCGGCGCGCACGCGTTCGCCGATCTGCGCGACCAGCTCGGCGTTGGTGTGGGCCAGCTCGCGCGTGCGCGTGGCCACGCGCTGTTCGAGTTCGCCGTGCGCGGTGACCAGCCGGTCCTGCGCCTGCTTGCGCGCCAGGCCGATGCTGATGTGATGGGCGACGAAGGTCAGCAGTTCCTGGTCGCGGGCGTTGAAGCTGATCGCGCGCGAGTAGCTCTGGATCGCGATCACGCCCACCACCGCGTCGTCGCGGTACAGCGGCACGCCGAGCCAGCAATGCGCGGCCGAGCCGTGGCTGCGCACTTCGCCGCGGCTGTTGAGCTCGGCGATGCGGTGGCGATCGGCCAGCAGCGGCTTGCCCTGGCGGATCACGTATTCGGTCAGGCCGTCGGCAAGCCGGCGGGTTTCGCGGATCACGTCGCGTTCGTCGATCGAATACGGAAACTGCAGGCGCTCGCCGTCGTCGGACAGCAGCGCGATATAGAAGTTGCGCGCGTACAGCAGTTCGCTGACCACGTCGTGGACCTGGGAATAGAAGCGTTCCAGGGTGTCGGAGGTGATGGTCAGCTCGGCGATGCGGAACAGCGCGCGCTGCAGGCGCTCGGAGCGCTGGCGTTCGATGATCTCGGCCTGCAGGTCGCGATTGCTCAGCTGCAGCGCGTAGGTGCGCTCGGCGACGCGACGTTCGAGTTCCTCGCGCGCGCGGAAGCGGTCCAGCGCGGTGAGGATGTGCTGGGCGACGAAGGACAGCAGGGCGCGGTCTTCGTCGCCGTAACTGCCGGCGGTGTCGTAGTTCTGCACCACGATCGCGCCGCACACGCGTTCGTCGCGGCGCATCGGCACGCCGAGCCAGTCGGCGCTGTCGGGGCCGTGGCGCTCGTCGTTGGGAACGTTCAGGCGTTCGCGCAGATCGGCCGAACTGCCCTGCAGCGATTCGCCGTGGCGCAGCAGCGCCAGGGTCAGGCTGGTCGGCATGTCTTCGCCGCGGATCGACTGCAGCGGATTGGCCACGTAGGGATCGTGACGGTCGGCGAAATACAAAAAGCGCATCGTGTCGGCGACGTCGTCGTAGAGCACGATGTAGAAATTCTCCGCGTACATCAGGCCGCAGACCACGCCGTGGATGCGGCTGAGCAGGTCGGGCATCTCCAGGCCGGAGCCGGCCAGATCGGCGATGCCGTACAGCGCCTGCTGCAGGCGCTCGGACTTCTCCAGCGCCTCGGCGCGGGCGTGGGCGCGGCCGGCGGCCAGGTCGGCGGCGACGATGCGCCGCGCCATCGCCAGCCAGGCCGCGCGCAGCGGCGTGGTCAGCACTTGCGGCATCTGCGCGACGATGCTGGCGCGGCTGCGGTCTTCCAGCCACCACGCCGCCTCGATGCGGTCGGCGTAGCGGTCATCGGAGGCGCCGACCGCGGGCGGGTCGCGCTCCAGCAGGCGGCGCGCGGCATCGCGCAGGGGCGCCTCGGTGCCGGGCGTGAACGAATCCGATACCCGGCCGTGGGCCGGACGCCAGCACACCACCACCTGCGAGCCGGCCGGCAGGGCCTCCTGCAGGGCGCACGCCAGGGCTTCGCCCGCGGACGATTCGCTCACCGCTGCCGCTTGCATCGCATCTGTCCGCACCGGATCGCCGCCTTCCATACAGGGCGCAGGATAACGCGAGCTTTACATGTTCGGCAGATCGCAACCCCGCCGCCGGCCCCGATCCGTTGTTCCAGACATGCTACTGGCCCTGCCCACATCGCTATACGACGCCCCGCCGACGCGCAAGCGCTTCCCGTCCGCGCCGACTCACCGTACCCTGCCGCGAATGAACTCCGGTGCCGACGCGAGCGACGACGTGCTGATGCTGGCCTGGACGGCCGGCGACGCGGCGGCGTTCGAGTTGCTGTACGCGCGCCATCGCGGCCCCCTGTACCGGTTCTTGCTGCGGCAGATCCGCGATTCGGCGCTGGCCGACGAGTTCTTCCAGGATGTCTGGCAGCGCGTGATCGGCGCGCGCCACGGCTGGAAACCCGACGCGCAGTTCAGCACCTGGCTGTTCCGGATCGCCCACAACCGCCTCAACGACCACTGGCGCGGCCTCAAGCACCGCCCGCCGACGCCGGAAGACGGCGACGAACGCGCCGCGCGCGTGCCCGACCCGACCACGCCCGAGCGCGAACTGTCCGAATTCGAACAGCGCCGCCGCCTGCAGCGCGCGATCGAGGAATTGCCCGAGGAGCAGCGTGAAGTGGTGCTGCTGCGACTGGAACAGGAACTGAGTCTGGAGGAGATCGGCGCCATTACGGGGGCGGGCCGGGAAACGGTGAAGTCCAGGCTGCGATACGCGATGGACAAGCTTCGCGCGAGGTTGACCGAATGAACCGCCGTCCCGACGCACCCGATCCCCTGTCTCCGGAAGAACGCGATCTGGCCGACCGCCTGCTGCGGTTGGGCCCGAACGACGGCCCCTCTTCCGCGCTGGACGCGAAGATTCTCGCCGCCGCGCACGCCGCGGTGGCGCAGACGCCGCGTGCGCGCGCGCGCAAAACTCGCTGGCCGGCGTGGATCGGCGTGGCCGCTTCGCTGTCGTTGGCGGTCGGTATCGCCTGGCAATTGCGGCCGATGGACAAGGCCGCCGAAGCCATGCGCGAGGATCAGGTCGCCGTCGCGGCCAGCGCCAGCGCCAGCGACAGTTCCGCCGCGGCCGATGCCGCCGCCGCGGCGCCCGCGCCCGCCAACCAGGATTCGATCGCCGGCCAGGGCGGCGCGGCGCCGGCCGCCGCTGCCGAAGATGCCGCCGCCAGCGCGCAGATGGCCAAGAACGTCGCCGTCCCGATCCCGCCGGCACCGGCCGAACTCTCGTCCCCTCCGAGCCGGATCGCGCCGCCTCCGCCTCCGCCGCCGCAGTTCGCCAAGCGCAGCAACGCCGCCACCGACACCGACACCGGCTCATTGGCGAGCGCGAACCGCGCCGCCGAGCCGCGACCCGAGCAAGTTTACGAACGCGGTTATTCGAAGTCGCAGGAACGCAACGACGCCGCCTACCCGGCGAAGGTCATGGCCGCGCCGCCTCCGCCGCCGGCGCCGGTGCCGAATTTCGATCCGGCCCCGATCGCCGCGCCCGCACCGTTCCCCGCCGATGCCGCGCCCGCCGCCGCCCCCGCGCCTGCGGCGCCCTCGCCGCTCGCCCGCGACGCCGCCAAGCCCGGCAGCGAGGCCAAGATGCGCCGCGTCGCGCCGGCAGCGGTCAGCGGGCTCAGCGCCGCCGAAGCCGAAGCCCCCGCGGGCGCGCAGCCGACGCAGTCGCGGGCCAAGTCCGAGACCTTCAAGGCCGCCGCGGAAGAAACCAAATCTATGCCGCCGCAGCCCGTCCGCGAGGACAGCGCGCTCGACCGCGTCATGGTCACCGGCTCGCGCATCTCCGGCAATGTCGAAGACGACAGCAAGCTGCCCGCCGCGCAATGGCTGGACCGCATCCGCGAATACCGCGACGGCGGCGAGCTCGAACGCGCCCGCGAAAGCCTGCGCCAGTTCCGCCGCAGCCATCCGCGCAGCCGGGTTCCGCGCGACCTGCGGCCGCTGCTCAAATGAGCGCGGCCGTCGGGCGCCGCCGAGCCGCCCTGTCGCTACCGCGCCCGCAGCCGGCGGGTTGAGGCCGCCGCGATGAGCGCGACCACGCTGGCCGAGCGCGCCCGCCACCAGATCGAGATCAAGCACAGCCGCTTCCTGGCCCTGGCCGCGCCGGTGGCCTCGCCCGAGGCCGCGCTGGCCTTCGTCCAGGAGGTCGCCGACCCGGACGCGACCCACAACTGCTGGGCCTACCGGATCGGCGCGAGCTATCGCTTCAACGACGACGGCGAACCCTCCGGCACCGCCGGCCGGCCGATCCTGGCCGCCATCGACGGCCAGGGCTGCGATCAGGTGGTGACCGTGGTCACGCGCTGGTACGGCGGGATCAAGCTCGGCGCCGGCGGTCTGGTCCGCGCCTACGGCGGCGCCGCGGCCGAATGCCTGCGCCGCGCCGCGCGCCGGGAATTGATCGTCTACGGCGAACTCGACCTGGCCTACGCCTTCGAGGACATCGGCGCCGTGCACGCGGCCTTGAACGCATTCGGCGCGGAAAAAGCCGGGGAACGCTTCGACGCCGACGGCGCGCATGTGCGGATTCGCCTGCCGGCGTCGCAGTTGCCCGCCTTGAAAGAACAGCTGCGCGACGCCACTCGTAATCGCGTGCGCCTAAATTCTCCAGGCGAACCGCCCTCCCCTCGATAGACTGCGATCCATGACCGATGCCAGCGCCGGCCCGAAGGCCGCCCCCCGACGCGACAGGGCCCCGATCGGCAGCCTGAGCACCCTTTGGCCGTTCGTGCGCAAACACAAAGGCCTGTTCGTCGCCTGGCTGTTCGCGCTGGCCGCCTCCAGCGCCGCCACGCTGAGCTTTCCGGCCGCGTTCAAGACCATGATCGACCAGGGCTTCGCCCAGAGCACCGCCGGCGGCGGCAGCGGCGCGATCGACCGCGCCTTCCTGATCCTGTTCCTGGTCGCTATCGGCCTGGCCTTCGCCACCGCCGCGCGCTTCTATCTGGTGTCGGTGCTCGGCGAAAAAGTCGTCGCCGATCTGCGCGAGCAGCTGTACCGGCATCTGGTCGGGCTCGACGCCGGCTTCCACGACCGCAACCGCAGCGGCGAACTGGTCTCGCGCCTGACCGCCGACGCCGAGCTGCTGCGCAGCGTGGTGGGTTCCAGCATGTCGGTGGCGCTGCGCAGTTCGGTCACGGTGATCGGCAGCCTGGCGATGATGTTCGTGACCAATCCGCGCCTGGCCGCGTTCTCATTGATCGGCATTCCCTTGGCGGTGCTGCCGATCGTGGCCGGCGGCCGCAAGCTGCAGCGCATCTCGCGCGCCAGCCAGGACCGCGTCGCCGACGCCAACACCCTGGCCAGCGAAACCCTGGGCGCGGTGCGCACGGTCCAGGCGCATGCGCGCGAGCCCTACGAACAAGGCCGTTTCAGCCATTCGCTGCGGGTCGCGGTGAAGGCCGCGCGCCAGCGCATCACCGCCCAGGCCTGGGTCACCGCGATCGCCATCACCCTGGTGTTCGGCGCGATCATCATGGTGCTGTGGTCGGGCGCGCACGACGTCATCGCCGGCCGCCTGACCGCCGGCACATTGGCGCAGTTCGTGCTGTACGCGCTGATCGGCGGCGGCTCGATCGGCGCGCTGGCCGAGGTCTGGAACGATCTGCAGCGCGCGGCCGGCGGCATGGGCCGGATCAGCGAACTGCTCAACGAAGAAAGCGCGGTGCAGGCGCCGGAGCATCCGCAACCGCTGCCACAGCCGCTGCGCGGCGAGATCGTGTTCGACCACGTCGGCTTCCACTATCCGCAGCGTCCCGACCTGCCGGCACTGCAGGACTTCAGCCTGCGCGTGAATCCCGGCGAGACCGTGGCCCTGGTCGGCCCGTCCGGCGCCGGTAAGAGCACGGTGTTCTCCGTGCTGCTGCGCTTCCACGATCCGCAGCACGGCGCGGTGCGCGTGGACGGCGTGGACGTGCGCGACGCCGATCCGGGCGCGCTGCGCGAGCGCATCGCCCTGGTGCCGCAGCAGCCGACCATCTTCGCCACCACCGCGCGCGACAACGTGCGTTACGGCCGCCTGGACGCCAGCGACGAAGAAGTCGATGAAGCCGTACGCGCCGCCTACGCCACCGATTTCATCGAGACGCTGCCCGACGGCCTGTCCACCGAACTGGGCGAACGCGGCGCGCGCCTGTCCGGCGGCCAGCAGCAACGCATCGTGATCGCCCGCGCCCTGCTCAAGGACGCGCCGATCCTGCTGCTCGACGAAGCCACCAGCGCGCTCGACGCGCAGAGCGAACGCGCGGTGCAGCAGGCGCTGGAAGCGCTGATGCACGGCCGCACGACGCTGGTGATCGCCCATCGCCTGGCGACCGTGCTCAAGGCCGACCGCATCGTGGTCATGGATCGCGGCCGCATCGTCGCCGAAGGCACCCATGCGCAGCTGCTGGCGCAGGGCGGCTTGTACGCGGAGTTGGCGAAGCTGCAGTTCCTGGACTGAGCGTCGCCCGCGGCGACAGCAGCACAGACAAACCCGATATGCCGCGGATCCGCGGCCCCGCGACGCGACCCAACGCGAAACGCCCCGCACAAGCGGGGCGTTGATAGCATCGCTACCGAACAACGCCCCACGCGAGACGGGGCGTTGTCGGTTTCAGACCCTGCCTCGCCGATCAATCAGCCGGTGACCAAGGTCAGGCCGTACTGGCTCAGGATCGGCCCGACGCGCTCGAACAAGCTGCTGCGCTGCGAAGCCGGGATGCCGCAGTTGTTGCCGTTGGGCTGAACGTTGCCGCCCGACATCACGCCCTGCGCCTGACCGGCGCTGGTGATCCACGAACCGCCCGAATCGCCGCGGCCCATGCAGGCGTTGCCCTGGGTCAGGCCGCGCACCGCGCCTTCGGCGTAGTTGGCGGTGACGTTCTTGGCGGTGATCGTGCCGCACTGGTAACCGGTGGTGCGGCCCGAGCGGCAGACCGCCGCGCCGATCGCCGCTTCGGCGCTGCCGCGCACGGTGACGTAGCTGCTGCCGTTGGCCACGCGCGGCAACAGCGTCTGCGCGCTGGTCAGGCTGACCCAGGCGCGATCGTTGCCCGGGAACACGCGGCCGGCGAAGGTGCCGACCTGGGCGCCGCCGATGCGCGCGACCGAGTTGACCGTGCCGCAATGGCCGGCGGTGACGAAGCCCTTGGTGGCGCCGCGGGTGACCGAGAAGCCGACCGAGCACAAGGTCGCGTTGTTGATCGAGTACTCGATGCCGCCGATGATGTTGGCGGTGGTCTGCAGCTGGCCCGGCGCGGTTTCGATGCGCACCGCGCCGCTGTCGGCGCCGCTGAGCGCGACGAAGTCGATGCCGGCGTCGGTCGCGCCTTCATCGACCTTGACCACCACCGTGTTGCTGCGCACGTCCACGTACCAGGTCTGCACGCCGGCGAGCGGCTTGCTGACGCCCTTGACCCGCGCGTTGGCGCCGGCGTCGAGCAGATCCATCGACTGCTGCAACTGCTTCAGGCTGTGGCGCACATTGCGCACTTCCACGCCGCCCAGCGTGCTGGACTTGCGTGCGCCGGCGGTCGCGGCGACGACGCGGAAACTGCCGTCGTCATTGCGCTCGATCCAGCTGCCGGCGAAGTTGCCGCCGAACTCGCGTTCGATCGACGCGGCCTGCTCGCGCGCGAGTTTTTCCGTTTGCAGGTACTGAGCGATTTGACCCGGGAAAATTCCCAGATCGCGTTGCATGGCGAATTTAAGCGCCGGGCTGACTTCATCGGCGGCCAGGGCGGCACCGGAAGCAAGCGCGGCGACCGCCGCAACAGCGCAGAACACGGAAGCGCGCGCGAACGAACGGCGCGAACGGGATTTCGATACGGACATGCGAAGAACTCCTAGTGGGAATCTGACATGAGATCGATGGAATGAAGCCGAGCGGCTTCTCGACGCTGTCATGGCGACAGCGGCCTCTCGTCGGCAAGCTCACGCGCAATCCGGATGCGCGCGCACGCTTGCGAGGCCATCCCAGCTAAAAATAACTGCCCCTCATGCGCAAGGTCGCAGCCCAGGCGCGATCACACCCACAGTCCGAGGCGCGTCACAAGAACGCGTATTGGCATAAGCGGATGAACGAAACGCGGTGTCGACGCGTTATCGATGCGCAGTGGTATGTAGCGCTTTATTCGGGTGTTGCGATGCAGCGGAATCGATCGCGTCGCGATCAACGATGTCGCTTCAAGCGACCGCGGCGGAACCTGCCGACACCGGCGGCTTCACGGGTCGGGTCATAAATCTCAAGCAGCAACTCGATGCCGCGCTCACCGAGTAGACGCATATTGCGTGGCGAAATTTCCGATGAATCGTTGCGGGTATCCATGAACAAACCGCAGTACAAATCGAGTTCGAAGCGCGACTGCAACGAAGCCCACAGCGCGGGATCGTGACTGAGCTGAGCGAACAACTCATCGATCTGCTCATCCAGATCGCCCGGGGTGCGCTGTTCCACTTTCAAGTGCCAAGTGCCGGTCTTGGCGATCCGTGCGGCACCGGTCCGAGTGTTCACCACGATCGTGTCGCCCTTGAGATGCGAAAACGATGGCTGCGCGCCGAGCGCGTGGCTGAGTTCATCCGGAATCAGCTCGTCGCCCCAGATTCGCAGGCAAGCCGCTGTGTGTTTCAGCAAGGACATCGGCGCGGTTCCCGAGCGGATTCACCGCCGACCCCATGTCCGCGGACGCGCCACTTCAGCGCAAACGCGGCGCGGTTGCAATCGATTGGATCGGGTTTGTGCTGTCGTGCGTGCGCATGCGCTCTCGACGCATCGGCAAGGACGCGCTGATGTCGATACCGGCGCGGACGACGGCGGCTTGCGCGGGCTGCGCGAACCTCGCCCCGCTGCAAGTCACCACGGCTTCAACCCGTGCGCTTGAACTCGCTCACCAGCCACACGCTCAGCAGGCACAGCGCGAACAGGCCCGCGCCGCGGCTCAGCCAGAACAGCGCCAGGGAAAAGTCCGAACCGTGCGCCGGGGGCGGAATCGCAGCCAACGCCACCAGCGCCAGCGCCTGGGATTTACGTGAACCACGCATGGTGCACCTCCCGCGGCGGCCCGGATGGCCGCCTCACCCGACCTTACACCCATCCGCACCAGGCTGGCATGACCCGCGGCGGAACAAGCGACGGCCGGTATCGCGGCGGCGCGAGATTCGCCCGGGCGTGCGGATTCATGGTGTGGTTGGATGATGAAGCGATATCTCAATCTCAGCGGCGACTCGGGCGTGCGCGCCTACCTGCCCGGGCCGGATGCGATCGCGATCGAGTTCCTCGACGGCTCGGTTTATCTGTACACCAGCGACAGCGCCGGTATCGACACGATCGCGCGCATGCTCGAACTGGCCGAACGCGGGCGTGGGCTGAGCGCTTACATCAGCCAGCACGTCGGCGATGCGTATGCGCAGAAGCTGCGTTAGCGGCGGCTTGAGCCGATACGCCGACGATGAGAAACCGCGAGCAACAGCGCGAGTATCGGCACGCTGCCGGTCGTTAACGCCGCCAAGCCGCCGCACGCCGCTGCGCGGTTATGTCCGCGAAGCGCGGGCGGCCATCGCTCACGGATTGATCCGGATCGGAATCCCGTTCGGCACCAGACTCCACACTTCTTCGATCTGCTCGTTGGTCAGCGCGATGCAGCCGTCGGTCCAGTCGCGCCGATAACCCGGCGGCGTGCCGCCGTGAATCATGATGTCGCCGCCGGGATCGACGCCGCGCAGGCGCGCGCGTTTGCGATCGGCTTCGTCCGGATACGACACCCGCAGCGACAGATGAAAGCGGCTGTTGGGATTGCGCCCGCTGATGCGGTAATCGCCTTCGGGCGTGCGTTCGTCGCCCTGCTGGCGCTTGGGCCCGCTCGGCGCGTCGCCGAGCAGGATCGGATAGCTGCGGATGACCACGCCGTTGCGCAGCAGTTGCATGCGCCGCTCGGACTTGTCCACGAGGATACGGTCGGCGCGCGCGGTTGCCGGCGCCATCACCGGCGGCGTGCGCGCCCACGCCGGCAGGCACGCCAGGGCGGCGGCGAACAAACACAGACGCATTGCCTTCATGCCGGCAGCCCGCGCTGCACGATGGACTCGAAATCCAGATCGGCCGGCAAGGTGCCGAAACCCAGCCCGTGCGCGCCGCCGAGGCGGCTGCGGCAGAACGCGTCCGCGCCGGGACTGTCGGCGACGAACAACAACGCCGACTGCAGCGCCAATGCCAGCCGTTCCACCCACCAGCGCATCTGCGCTTCCTGCGGCGGCGCCTGCCCGCGCAGGGCTGGCGCGAGTTCGTCGATGCGCGCATCCAGGGCATCGTGACGGCCGCGCGCGCGTTCGAGTTCGGCCAACAACGCGCGTCCGGCCTCGGGTTCGCGCGCGAGTGCGCGCAGCACGTCCAGGCACTGGATATTGCCGCTGCCTTCCCAGATCGAATTGAGCGGCGCCTGCCGGTACAGCCGCGGCAATATCGATTCCTCGACATAACCGGCGCCGCCCAGGCATTCCTGCGCTTCGTTGACGAAGGCCGGCGCGCGCTTGCAGATCCAGAATTTGCCGATCGCCGTGGCGATGCGCGCGAACGCGGCCTCGTGCGGATCGCGCCCGGCGCGGTCGATCGCGCCGGCGACGCGGATCGCCAGGGCGGTGGCGGCTTCGGATTCAATCGCCAGATCGGCGATCACGTTACGCATCAGCGCATGATCGAGCAGCGGCTTGCCGAAGCTGCGGCGATGGCGCGCGTGATGCAACGCCTGCGCCAGCGCCATGCGCATCTCGCCGGCCGAACCGAGCATGCAGTCCAGGCGGGTCAGCATGACCATCTCGATGATGGTCGCCACGCCCCGTCCTTCCTCGCCGATGCGCTGCGCCCAGGCGCCCTGGAATTCCACTTCCGACGACGCGTTGGACCAGTCGCCCAGCTTGTCCTTGAGCCGCATCAGCCGCAGCGCGTTCTTGCCGCCGTGCGGATGCCAGCGCGGCATCAGGAAGCAGCTCAGCCCGCCCGGCGCCTGCGCCAGCACCAGGAAGCCGTCCGACATCGGCGCGGAGAAAAACCACTTGTGCCCGACCAGTTCGTACTCGTCGCCGCCAGCTCCGCCGATCGGCGTGGCCACGGTTTCGTTCGCGCGCACGTCCGAGCCGCCCTGCTTCTCGGTCATGCCCATGCCGAGGGTGAGGCCGGCCTTGTCGCCGCTGCCGGTATCGCGGCCGTCGTAATGCGGCGCGGCGGCCTTGCGCATCCACTCGCCCAGCGCGGGCGCGTGGCGCAGCACCGGCACGGCGGCGTGGGTCATGGTCAGCGGACAACTGGTGCCGGGCTCGACTTGATGGTGCAGATAGCTCAGCGCGGCGCGGGCAACGTGCGAGCCCGGACGCGGGTCGTGCCAGGACAGGCCGGCGACGCCGTGCTCGATCGCCGCGCGCATGATCGCGTGGTAGTTGGGGTGGAATTCGACCAGGTCGATACGGTGGCCGTAGGCGTCATAACTGCGCAGGCGCGGCTTGTCGCGATGGGCGTCGAAGCTGAGCGCGTAGATGTCGCCGCCGGCCAGGACGCCGTAGGCGGCGAGCTGTGCGGCGAAATCGTCGCCGCCTTCGCGCCGCACCGCTTCGCGCAGCGCGGCGTCGTCGTTCCAAAGATCGCGCGGCGCGAACGGCGGCGGCTGGTTCTCGACCCGATGGGTGGCGAACGGGGGCAGCGTGTCCATCTACAGCTCTCCGTGCTGGGATGGCTGGATTCTAGTGGCAATGGATGAGGTGGGTGTGTGGTGGGCGGGTTTGGGGTTGTTGGATGTACGGGCAGCGGCATTGCGACCGAGACGTAGGCGGCAACGCTTCAGCGCACGCCCCATCCGTCATTCCCGCGAACGCGGGAATCCAGCGACTTTCGTGCCAGTCCCGTCAAAGTCACTGGATTCCCGCGTWCGCGGGAATGACGAAATGTAGGTGCGCGGCGAGAACTGGAAAAGTCCGGCAACCATCGGGTCACTCGGCAACGCGCGAATCCTCACCAACGCCGCCATGCCGCCATGCCGCCATGCCGCCATGCCGCCAAGCGTCACGCATCACGCCACTAGCGTTGCAACCGCGCCCCCACAAAAAAAGAAAGGCCCCGCCGAAGCGGGGCCTTGGAAACTGTCCGATACGATCGGGCCAGACATTGCCCCGAGGGGCAACGCGAATCAAACCACCGGAGCCACCTCGGACGCCTGCGCGCCCTTCGGACCCTGGGTCAGCTGATAGCTGACGCGCTGGCCTTCTTGCAGACTGCGGAAGCCTTTTGCGTTGATCGCGGAGAAGTGCACGAATACATCCGCGCTGCCATCTTCGGGAGAAATGAAACCGAAGCCCTTGGCGTCGTTGAACCACTTCACGGTGCCGTACTGCATATCCTTATTGACCTCATGCTGGATGCGTTGACGTGCGTCGTCGCCGGATGTGGCGCGAGACGCAGTGCGAGTATGCAAACTGTGCCGTTGGATGACAACGGTTCAGCGTGACGGCATCGGGCACGTGATTTGAAGAAATTTCCGGCCACGTTTCTTACGCAGATTCGCATTTATGCGACTGCTGTCACCTATGCGGCGTCGAGCAACGCGCCCAGCAACGCGGGCAGACCGGCCGATGCCACCGCGACGTTATCGAGCACATCCTGCAAGGTGATGACTTCATCCGGATCGGGACCGGCGCCCGCGGCCCAGTTGGCGACGATCGCCAGACAGGCGTAATCCAGGCCCATTTCGCGCGCCAAACCGGCTTCGGGCATGCCGGTCATGCCGACCAGATCGCAACCGTCGCGGCGCATGCGCGCGATTTCCGCGCGGGTTTCCAGACGCGGGCCCTGGGTCGCGCCGTAGCAACCGCCATCGACCAGCGCCACGCCGGCGCGCGCCGCCGCCGCGATCACCGCCGCGCGCAAGCTGCGCGTGTAGGGCTCGCCGAAATCCACGTGCAGCACTTCGGTGCCGGGCTCTTCGCACACCGTGGAGATGCGGCCCCAGGTGTAATCGATGAGCTGATCCGGACAACCGAGCGCGCGCGGGCCGAACCGTTCGGCAATCCCGCCCACCGTATTGAGCGCGAGCACGCGCTGCGCACCGAGCGCCTGCAACGCGGCGAGATTGGCGCGGTAGTTGATCTGATGCGGCGGCAAGGAATGGCCTTCGCCGTGACGCGCCAGAAACGCGACGCGCCGGCCGCCCAGCATGCCCACCCGCACCGGACCCGACGGAGCGCCGTAACGCGTCACCGGCTGATGGGTCTGCACGTCCTGCAGTTCGGCGATGCGGTACAGGCCGGTGCCGCCGATCACGGCGAGGTCGATTTGGGAAGTCATTGCGGAAGATCCAGTTGAAAGGTGAAGCACGCAATCAGGGAATACGGGAAATGAAAGGAACGCGGGAATCCGCGGAAAAAGACGACCGTGCGAGCCGGCAAAACGCTAACGCACCATCCATTCCCGATTCCCTGCCGTCCCGCTTGCCATTCCCGCTTCACTTCAAAGCATAGATCGCCGGCAAGTTGCGGCCCTGCTCATGGAAGTCCATGCCGTAACCGAATACGTAGCGATCGGGCACTTCCACGCCGACGTAATCGGCGTGCAGGCCATCGACGCAACGTCCGTGCGCCTTCACCGCCAGCGCGGCGATGCGCACCTCGGCGGCGCCCTGCTCGCGACACCATTCGCGGATGCCGTTCAAGGTATGGCCTTCATCGAGAATGTCGTCGGCCAGCAGCACGCGGCGACCGCGCAGCGGCGTCGCCGGGCGGTGCTTCCAGACCAGGTCGGCGCCGGTGGTCGCGCCGCGGTAGCGGGTGGCGTGCAGGTAATCGAATTCCAGGTCCAGCCCGCGCTCGCCCAGCTCCATCGCCAGTTGCGAGGCGAACGGCATGCCGCCGTGCATGATCGTCAGATAGACCGGACGGCTGCCGGCGTAGTCGTTGCGGATCGTCACCGCCATGCGCGCGATCTCCCGCTCCAGGGTGCGGCGATCGAAGATCAGGTCGGCATTTTCCAGGGCCGAAGCCAGGTCGTTAACGCTCATCAAGCCAGTCCTTCCAAACGGGTGCGGGTTTCGCTGTAACGGCTGTCGGCGATCAGGCCGTCCCAGCCCATCGCGCCGCGGCCGATCAGGCCGAGCAGCGCGGCGGTGTTGAGGCTGCGGCCTTCGACCGCGGCCAGAGACTCTTCTACCAATTGCGGATGACAGACCAGCACGACGTCGCAGCCGGCGTCCAGGTGCGCGTCGATGCGCGCCTTGACTCCGCCGACCGAGAACGCCGCGGCCATGCCGATGTCGTCGCTGAACACCACGCCGCGGAAACCCATCTGCGCGCGCAGGACCTCTTCGATCCAGTAGCGCGAGTAGCCGGCCGGTTCCGGCGCCACCGCCGGATAGGACACGTGCGCCATCATCACCGCGTCGGCGCGGGCGTCGATGCCGGCCACGAACGGAATCAGATCGGTGGCGCGCAGTTCTTCCAGCGTGCGCGGATCGGCGGCCTGATCGAAATGGGTATCGGCGAGTACCGAGCCGTGGCCGGGGAAATGCTTGAGCGTGGCGGCCATGCCGCGCGCGTGCATGCCGCGGACGTAGGCGCGGGTGAACTCGGCGACGATCTGCGGATCGGCGTCGAAGGCGCGGTTGCCGATGGCGAGGTTGCCGCGGCCCAGATCGACCACCGGCGCGAAGCTCAGGTCCACGCCGCTGGCCTGGACTTCACCGGCCATCAGCTGGGCGTGTTCTACCGCGAGCTTGAGCGCGGCCTGGGGATCGGAGGCGTAGAGCTTGCCGAACACCTGCAGCGGCGGCAGCGCGCTGTAGCCGTCGCGGAAGCGCTGCACGCGCCCGCCTTCCTGGTCCACGCAGATCAGCTGCGGCCGCGGCGCGGCGGCGCGGATCGCCGCCGACAGCTCGGCGACCTGGGCCTTGGAGGCGAAGTTGCGGCTGAACAGGATCACGCCGGCGCAGGCATCGTGCTGCAGCCAGTCGCGCTCCTGCGCGGTGAGTTCGGTACCGGCGACGCCGATCACGAGCATGCGGAACTCCTGAAGGAGAAAACAGCGCGGTCTGCGCTGCGCGTATTGTCGCGCAGATGCGGCGGCGGGGCATCCTGCCGGGGTGGCGGGCCCGGGGCAGGCTCCACGAGGCATTTTGTAGCAGGGGCTTCAGCCCCGATGCTCTTGGCTCAGATGTGGCGAATGGCCGTGACCTGAGCGAAAGGCATCGGGGCTGAAGCCCCTCCCACAACAGACCTCGTGAAGTCGTTGCTGAGGGCTTTGTGGGAGGGAGCTTTAGCCCCGACGCTCTTGCTTCAGAAGTGCCGGATGGCCCCGATCTGAGCGAAAAGCATCGGGGCTGAAGCCCCCGCAAAAGACCTCGCGGAGTCGCTGATACGCGGCTCAGGCCGCGCCGTCGCGCTCGGCCTGGGTCCACTGCGCATACGGCCGGGTCGCCAGCGCCAGGTTGTAGTAGCGCACCGAGTCGGTGACCTCGGCGCCGGCCCAGCCGGGCTTGGCGAATTCGGTGTCGGCGCTAGCCAGTTCGATCTCGGCCACGACCAGCCCGGCGTTGTCGCCGAGGAATTCATCGACTTCCCACAGATGCCCTTCGTACCGGACATAGTGGCGGCGCTTATCGACCATGCCGCCGACGCTGAGCGCGAGCAGGCCGCGCGCGTCCTCGACCGGGATCGGGTAATCGAATTCCTGCCGGGTGTGGCCCAGCTCGCGCGACTTCAGGTTGAGGAAGGCCTCATCGCCGGCGATACGCACGCGCACCGAGGCTTTCATCGCGCCGGTGTCCATCGCCGCCAGATCGTTGAGATATCCCTGCGCCATCGGCACGACCTTGTGCGCGGCTTCGCGCCAGGATTCGCCGATCACCAGGAATTTGCGTTCGATTTCGATGCCCACGGAAATTTTCCTGAAGAAACAACCAACAACCGGTTACCGCCAAGCGCTGCCTCAGCGCTCGAACATCGCGATCGATTCCACGTGCGCGGTATGCGGGAACATGTCCATCACCCCGGCCGCGCGCAGCTTCCAGCCCTTTTCGCGCACCAGGTAACCGGCGTCGCGCGCCAGCGAGGCCGGATGGCAGCTGACGTAGACGATGCGCTTGAACTGCTTGAGCGGCAGTTGCGTCAGCACGAAGTCGGCGCCCGAACGCGGCGGGTCCAGCAGCAGGCGGTCGAAGCCTTCGCGCATCCACGGCTCGCCGCTCAGATCCTTGCCCAGATCGGCGGCGTAGAACTTCGCGTTGGCCAGGCCGTTGTGCTCGGCGTTTTCGCGCGCACGCTTGACCAGACCGGCCTCGCCTTCCACGCCGACCACTTCGCGCACGCTGCGCGCCAGCGGCAAGGTGAAATTGCCCAGGCCGGCGAACAGATCCAGCACGCGATCCTCCGGCTGCGGCGCGAGCAGATCCAGGGCGTGCTGGATCATGTGGCCGTTGAGCCCGGCATTGACCTGGATGAAGTCCAGCGGACGGAATTTCAGCTCCAGATTCCACTGCGGCAGCGTGAACGACAGTTGCGGATCGGCCGGCCACAGCGGATGCACGCTCTCGATCCCGCCGGGCTGCAGGAACACCGCGAATTCGTGCTGGCGGGCGAAGGCGACGATGGCGTCGCGATCGTCCTGCGACAGCGGCGCCAGATGACGGAAGGTCAGCGCGATGCCGCTGTGCGAATTCTCGCCGGCGTCCTGGCGATCGCCGCCGATGAATTCCACCTGCGGAATCTCGCGCCGCGCCTGCAGGCCGTCGATGAGTTGCGCGAGCGCGGAAATCTTGTCGCCGATTTCTGGAATCACGGTTTCGCAGCGGCCGATGTCGGCGACGAAACGCGGATCGGTTTCGCGGAAACCGACCAGGGTCTTGTCCTTCTTCTCGACCCGGCGCACCGAGAACCGGCCCTTGCGGCGATAGCCCCAGGCCGAATCGGTCAGCGCCGGCAGCACGCGCTCGGGCATGACGTGGCCGATGCGTTCGAAGTTTTCCATCAGCACGCGCTGCTTGGCAACGATCTGCTGTTCTTCAGCCATGTGCTGCAAGGCGCAGCCGCCGCAGGTGCCGAAATGCACGCAGCGCGGTTGCACGCGATCGGCCGAGGCCTGCAGCACTTCCAGCGTCACCGCTTCGTCGAAGCTGCGCGAGCGCGCGGTCTGCTTGGCCATGACGCGCTCGCCCGGCAACGCGCCGGCGACGAAGATGGCTTTGCCGGCCTCGTTGGGCGCCTTGGGGTCCACGCGCCGGGCCACGCCGCGGCCGTCGTGAGTGAGGCCGGTGATGGCGACCTCGAAGGGGGTTTGATCGATGCGGGCCACAGCTGCTGGCAGGAATCAAAGGGGGCGCATTGTCGCAGATTGGAGCAGGGGAATAGGGAATGAGGGGAATGGGGAATGGATTGTTCGAGTGCGGGAAAGCAAAAGGCCCGCGCTGGGCGGGCCTTTTGCGCTGGAACCATTCCCTGGCCCCTCATTCCCGATTCCCGGCTTCCCAGCCTTACTTCTGCTTCCAGCCGCCACCGGCATCCTGATACCACCAGCCGCCCTTGGCGCTGTCGACCCACTGCCGGGCGAACACCTGGCGGATCTGCGCTTCCCATTCCGGGTGGCCGTTGGCGACGGCGATCTCGCGGTAGACCGCGGCCGAATCGCGGCCCTGGTCGGCCACCGCCTGGTTGACGCCGACCCGGTCCGACAGCGGGATCTTGGAGGCGTCGCGCACGCTGACCGTGCCGTTGCTGGCGAAGCCGAGCGCGCCGGAGTCGAAGTGCGCGCGCAACTGGCCGTCGAAACGCTGCGCCATGCGCGACTGGATCGCCTGGATCGCCGGGGTCTTGATCGAGATGTCGGGCGACTGCGCCTGCGCGCTGCCGATGCCGGCCAGCGACAGCCAGTCGATGCGGCTGGCCAGTTGCCCCCATTCCAGCGCCGGCACCTTCAGCGAGGCGCTGCCGCCGGGCTTGCCGCCGTCGGCGGGCTTGGTTTCCGGCGTGGCCGTGCCGGCCTGATCGCCGATCACCTTTTCCACGAACTCCTTGGCCGCTTCCTTGGCCTCGGCGGCCGGGAAGTAGACGTTGATCGTCACGCAAGCCGTCAACATCACGGCGGCGACCGGTACTCCCATCCAACGGCGCATGAGCGAATCCTTCTGGTTGTGCGCGTCCGGCGCGGTATCCCGCGGGTCCGGTCGCGGGTTGAGCGAATGGCGCCTATTGAACCACGGCGCCGTTGAACGACAAGGCTACGTCGGCGGCGGGCCGGCCGGTTACTGAACCACCGGCTTCACATCGCCCTTGCTGACCGCTTCCAGGCGTTCGAGCAGGGTCGGCCAATCGACGCGGCGGTTGTAGCCGACCACGTCCAGGTGCGGCACACCCGAGCCTTGGACGATGGTGAAACCGTTGTTCTTGGCCGCGCCCAGGCCGTCCATGTTGCACACCTCATCGGCCAGACGGCAGGAGATTCCCAGGCGGGCGTAACCGAAATCGTCGAAGAAACCGATCAGCTTGTCCTGCAGGCTGCCGACGAAGGACGAATCGCCGACGCTGGACAGGTCCTGCACGGCGCGCTGGCTGATGCGCTGGCGCACGCCGCGGGTCTTGCGCGTGTGCAGCTCGGCGTCGAACGCGGTGGGCTGCCAATCGACCAGGCGCAGTTGCTCGATCCGGCCGAACAGCCGTCCGGTGATGCTGCCGAAACCGAACACACCGGTCAGCGACTCCAGATCGATGTTCTCCAGCGCCAGATCCGAGCTCAGCGTCGGCGCGACCCCGAACGGGCGCTCCATCGCCAGCGACGACACCGCCACCGTGCCGCCGAACAACTGCATGGTCAGGCCGCCGTTGAGTTCGAGCCGGTCGTCGGCGTAATGGGCTTCGGGCAGGCGGCCGCTGAGCTCGCCGGTGAAGGCCGGCCAGTCCAGCGCCTTGGCCAGTTGGCCGACGTCCAGCCGCTCCAGATTCAGGCCGAAGCGCAGATCCAGGCCCTTGCCGCCGGAGGGCGGGCGCAGGCGCAGGCCGTCGAAGCCGGCGCGGCCGCCCAGCATCGGGAAATCGACCGCGCGTCGCAGGCGCAGTTCGCCGGCGCCGCTGGAAAACGGCAGCCGCACCGCGCCGAATCCGAGCCCGTACAAGGCGCCTTCGCGCCAACTCAGTTCGCTGTCGCGCGGCGCGTCGGCCGAGTAGGCGACGCTGCCGTCCAGGCCTTCGAAACGGAACCGGCCCTGGTCGTCTTTCAACGCCACCTTGTGCAGATTCGCCTCGGCCTGCTGCAGTTCGCCGCCGCTCATGCGCACGCGCGCCTGCATGGCGCCGGACAGCTCCAGCTTGGCCAGACCAGCCAGGCCGAGGAAGCCGGACAGATAGCCGTCGCGCAGCGGCGCGAGGTCGGCGCTGTCGAGGTTCAGTTCCAGCGCCGCCAGCGAGGCATCGGGCGTCAGCGCCGCGCTGCCATCGACCGCGAGGATGCCGCCGTCGCGCCACGACAATCGCGGCAGGCGCCAGCCCTCGCCCGGGTTCTGGCTCGCTTCGATATGCAGATCGACCGGGCGTTGCTGCAGCGATACGTAGGCGTTGCCGAACAGCATTTCGCCGCCGAGCAGACGGCCGTCGATGGCGATGCGATCGCTGCGGTCCAGCGAGGCGTCGATCCGCAATTGCGCGCCGAGTTTCTCCGCCGCGGTCAGGCCGTCGGGCGTGTCCAGGGCGCCGCCGCTCAGGCGCAGCGGGCCGGCGATGCTGAGCGGTTTATGTTCGGGCGCGGCGATATCGAGATGGCCGTCGAGGGTGCCGGCCTTGAGCCGCGCTTCCGGCCAGGCCTGCGCGACCAGCGCCTGCGCCCAGGCCAGCGGCACCCGCGCCAGTTCGATCCGGGTCAGGTCCGGCGAGGCCGCGGCGCGATGCAGCGACAAGGCGCCGCCGCCCTGGCTCAGGCGCGCATCGGTGCTGGCCACGCCCAGGTCCAGCGCCAGCCGCAGCGGCTTGCCGGCGCCGCCGCGCAGCTCGCCCTCGCAGCGCCAGCCGCCGCGGCCGTCGCGCTTCAGAGGGCAACGCCAGACCACGTCGCGGAAGCGGTAGCCCAGGTCCGGCGCCTGGATTCGCGCGGCGCGCAATTCCAGTGCCCCCTCGGTGGCCTGCGCCGGCCAGGAAAGACGCACTTGCACCTGTTCCAAAGTTGCAACAGCGGTCGCGACCCGCGCCATCCTGGCGTTCAGCGTGCGCGCCTCAGCATCGGTCGTCGCCGCCCATAAAGCGGGCAGCGACAAACCCATCAGGAGGCGTAACATGGTCCGCAGCATGGATGCAGGATAGCGGGCGGAAGCGAACCGGCAATGAAGAATCCCCAAGTCCCACGCGTATTGCTGGTCGAGGACGATCCGACCAGCCGCGCTTTTCTGACCGCCGCCGTGGAAGCGGTGCCCGCCTACGTCGACGGCGCCGACAGCCTCGCCTCGGCGATGGCGCTGAGCGCATCCCAGGATTACCAGCTGTGGCTGTTCGATGCGCACCTGCCCGACGGCAGCGGCATCGATCTGCTCGAACGTCTGCGCCGCCACCATCCGCGCACGCCGGCGTTGGCGCATACCGCCACCGGCGAGAGCGAAGTGCGCGATCGCCTGATCGCCTCGGGCTTCTCCGAAGTCCTGGTCAAGCCGCTGCCGGCGGCGGCGATCCGCTGCGCGATCCGGCGCCTGCTCGGCTTGCCGGAACACGATCAACCCGCCGCGCCCGCCTTCGCCGCCGGCCAGTCCGCGGTCTGGGACGACGACGGCGCCGCGCGCGCGCTCAACGGCAACCGCGCCCACATCGCCACCTTGCGCGGCTTGTTCACGCAGGAACTGCCGAACGCGCGCCGCTCGATTCTGGCGGCCTCGCAGTTGGGCAATCTCGAAGCCATGCGCGGGGAATTGCACAAGCTGCGCGCCAGCTGCGGTTTCGTCGGCGCCGCGCGCCTGGGCGAGGCGGTGCAGGCGCTGCAGGCCCAGCCCGATTCGCGGGCGCTGCTGAATCAGTTCGACCTGGCTGCGCAGGACACGATCGAGCAAGCGGGCTGAGCGGCGCGCCAATTGCTTTGCTTTGTAGGAGGGAGCTTCAGCCCCGATGCTTTTCGGTCAGGTCACTGTGATCGGATCGAAAAGCAATCGGGGCTAAAGCTCCCTCCTACAGTCTCAGCCGCATCACTCGGCGATCGGGCCCGGTTCGCGCTTGACCGATACCCGCGACAACTCGGCCAGCATCTCCCACGACTTCAATCCGCGCGGCCCCAGGTGGTGCACAAGCACTCTGCGCAAGACACGATCAAGCAAGCGACCTGAGCAGCGCGCGTCAGCGCTTTGTGGGAGGGAGCTTTAGCCCCGATGCTTTTCGGTCAGGGCATGGCGATCAGATCGAAAAGCATCGGGGCTGAAGCTCCCTCCTACAGTCTCAGCCGCATCACTCGGCGATCGGGCCCGGTTCGCGCTTGACCGATACCCGCGACAACTCGGCCAGCATCTCCCACGACTTCAATCCGCGCGGCCCCAGGTGGTGCACCAGCACGCTGCGCATGACGTGGCGCAGGCCGGGCAGATCCGAGGCCTGCGGCACCACGTCGTCGGCCAGCGCGAGCAAGGCGCGGCCGGTCGCGGCGGCGTTGCGTTCGCCGTGTCCGCGATCGCTGAGCAGGCGCCGCGGCCCCTGCTCGGCGTCGAGGCGGTAACGCGCGGCCGGATCGATGGCGACGCCGTCGGCGTCCACGCGCCAATCGAAACCCGAACCCAAGGCTTCGAGCAGATCGCGCTCGAACCGGCGCAAGGTCCAGGCCAGATTGTCGCCGTCCAGCTCGGCGCGGGTGCGGCCGTAGAGGTCGAACAGCTCCGGGAACGGATCGCCGCGCGGCACCAGCCGCAGCAGCAGTTCGTTGATGTAGAACCCGGCCAGCGCGGCTTCGCCGTGCAGGCGCGGCGCCGCGTCCACGGCCTCGGCCGCGATCAGGCGCGCAAGTTCGCCGCGCAGCAACGCGTCCACGCGGATGTACTGGAACGGTTGCAGCGCCGCGCGCAGCACCTGCCGCTTGGGCCCTTGCACGCCGCGCGCGATCAGGCCGATGCGGCCGTGCTGTTCGCTGAGCGCCTCGACCAGCAGGCTGGTCTCGCGCCAAGGGCGCGTGTGCAGGACATAGGCGGGTTCGGCGGACAGGCGCATGGGTCAGGAGCGGGGAATGGGGGACAGGGATTGGGGAATGGATGCAACGATGAGCGATGGCGATGGCGAAGCGACATCCGGCTCAAGCGGCCGTAACCCAACACGACCGCTCCCTCCGTTCCCCATTCCCTACTCCCTCGTTCCCAGCCTTATTCGTACCCCAACTGCCGCAACGCCGCCTCGTCGTCCGACCAGCCCTCGCGCACGCGCACCCAGGTTTCCAGGAACACTTTCGCGCCGAACAGATGCTCCATCTGCACGCGGGCCTTGGCGCCGATCTCGCGCAGGCGCGTGCCGCCCTTGCCGATCACGATCGCCTTCTGGCCGTCGCGCTCGACCCAGATCACCGCGCCGATGCGCAGCAGCGCGCCATCGACTTCGAAACGCTCGATCTCGACCGTGGTCGCATACGGCAGTTCTTCGCCGAGCTGGCGCATGACTTGCTCGCGCACCATCTCGCCGGCGAGGAAACGCTGGCTCTTGTCGGTGATCTCGTCCTCGCCGTACAGCGCTTCCTGCTCGGGCAGCAGCGCCATCACGGTCTTGACCAGCGCTTCCAGGCCGCTGCGCTTGAGCGCGGAGATCGGGTGCACGCCGGCGAATTCGCGGCCTTCGCTGACCTGGGCCAGATACGGCAACAGCGCGGTCTTGTCCGCAATGCGATCGACCTGATTGACCACCAGCACCACCGGCAGGCCGGCGCCGCGCAGCGCGTCGAACGCCAGGCTGTCTTCGTCTTCCCACTTGCCCGCGCGCACGACCAGCAAAGCCGCATCGACGCCTTCCAGCGAACCGCGCGCGGCGCGATTCATCATCCGGTTCATCGCGCGCTTCTGTTCGCGGTGGATGCCGGGCGTGTCCACCAGCAGCAACTGGCCCTCGGGAAAGGTGGCGATGCCGAGCAGGCGGTGGCGGGTGGTCTGCGGACGCGGCGAGACGATGCTGATCTTGGCCCCGACCAGAGCGTTGACCAGGGTGGATTTGCCGACGTTGGGACGGCCGATGACGGCGACGTGGCCGGCGCGATAAGGAGTGGGGTTCATTGGCGAATTGTCCGCGTGCGGCGCGGCCAGGGCAAACGCGGGCAGCGGGCGCGTTCACGAATGGCGGCTGGAAAGGAGGAAATCGGCGCTGGCGGCGGCCGCGGGGGCTGCCGGCGAGGCCGGTGGGGTGAGGCTGGACGGTCGGGGATGGGACGTAATGCGCGGCGCGCGACGTTCGCCGGCTTCAGCCGACAGGCTCCGCATGCCCGCCGGCTGCGCTGATACCGGGCAGGCCCGTGCGGCTCAGTCGTCGGCCTTGAGCAGGCGCAAGGCCTCTTCCGCCGCCAGTTGTTCGGCGGCGCGGCGCGAGCCGGCCTCGCCCTCGGAGGTGAGCGGCGGCTGGCTCAGGGTGCAGCTGACGCGGAAGCTCTTGGCGTGGTCTTCGCCGCTTTCCGACAACAGGGCGTAGACCGGCAGCGGTTTCTGCCGCCCCTGCAGCCATTCCTGCAGGCGGGTCTTGGCGTCCTTGCCGACCTTGTGCGCCGGCGGCAACGCGTCCATCGCCTGCACGAACCAGGGCAGTACCCGTTCGCGGCAGGTTTCGAAGCCGGCATCGAGGTAGATCGCCGCGACCACCGCTTCCAGAGCGTCGGCCAGGATCGAATCGCGGCGATGGCCACCGGACTTCATTTCGCCGGGGCCGAGCGTAAGCCGGCCGCCGAGTTCCAGCGCGCGGGCGATCGGCGCCAGCGCCGACTCGCGCACCAGTTCGGCGCGGGCGCGGGTCAGCGCGCCCTCATCGGCCTGCGGCCAACGCTGGTACAGCGCCTCGGCCATGAACAGATTCACCAGCGCATCGCCCAGAAATTCCAGGCGTTCGTTATGCGGCGCCCCGGCGCTGCGGTGAGTCAACGCCTGCTGCAGCAATGCCGGGTTGGCGAAGCCGTGGCCGAGGCGATCAATCACCTTCTTTCGAAGTCAGTTGCTGGACCGCGTTGAAATGTCCGACCACGTCGAGGTTGGCGATCAACGGACGGCGCACTTCGTAGTCGACGGTGATCTGCATGCCTCGGTCGTTGCGCAGGATCTTAAAGTTTTCCTGCTTCACGCTATCGACATAGCTCATGTCCATGCGGCGGAAAAACAGGTCGCGCGCCTTGGCGGCGTCCATGTGACCCGCGCCCGGCTCCTTGGCCAGGTCGGCCAGCGAACGCTTGACCGAATAGAACTCGGTGTACATCGGCACCAGCTTCATACCGACATAGACGAACACCCCGGCCAGGCCCAGCACGATGATGAACCCGATCAGGGTGATGCCGCTCTGATTACGCTTCATACCTTCAATCCCCATTTGATCCCATTGCCGATCACGTTCGCCGATCCAGGGCGGCCCCGCTCCTGACGACCGCGCGACGGCGGGCGCGGTTACGGAATGCTATTACCGATCCGGGAAAAATCCACGCCCCCGTCGAAATTCATCCAGATCAGGAAAGCCCGGCCGCGCAGATTCTGCTCCGGCAGGTAGCCCCAGTATCGGCTGTCCTCGCTGTTGTCGCGATTGTCGCCCATCACAAAATACTCGCCTTCCGGGACGACCCAGTCGCCCTCGCCCTGGTCGAGCAACGGCGATTCGGTGCGCAGCAGGATCCGGTGCACATGTTTGCCGATCTGTTCGCGCAATTCTTGCGCACCGGTCATTTCCGTACCGTTGCCGCGACCCTGATAAGTGCCGATAGGCGCATAAATGATCGGCTCGCCGTTAACCGTCAGGCGGCCGTCGCGATAGCTGACCTTGTCGCCCGGCAGGCCGATGATGCGCTTGATCCAGTCCTGCTCGGGATGGTGCGGCGGACGGAACACGACCACGTCGCCGCGCTCGGGCTCGCCCATCGCGAGAATCTTCTGATTGGTGATCGGCAGGCGCAGGCCGTAGGTGAACTTGTTGACCAGGATGAAGTCGCCGGTCAGCAGGGTCGGCATCATCGAGTTCGACGGAATGCGGAACGGCTCGGCGATGAAGCTGCGCAGGATCAGCACCACGAACAGCACCGGGAAAAAGGCTTTGGAGTAGTCGACGACGACCGGCTCCTTGCCGTCGTCGAGCAGGCCTTCGCGCGCGGCGCGGCGCTTGGCCAGCACCGCCTTGTCGAGCAACCAGACCAGGCCGGTGAACAAAGTCAGCGACACCAGAGCGATTTCGAACCAACGCATGCTTAATCCTTTGGGCGGGAATGGCCGGGAATCGGGAATCGGGAATCGGGAATCGGCCAAAGCCGTCACCCCCATCCTCGAACCTGTCTTACCCGCCTCCCGCGCTAGTTGATGGAGACGAAAACTTCAGAAAAACCGGATGCCGGCCGACTTGTCGACGATTCCCGATTCCCCTTTCCCTATTCCCGTCCGCTTTACTTATTGTCGGTGGACAGCACCGCGAGGAAGGCTTCCTGCGGAATCTCGACCCGGCCGACCTGCTTCATCCGCTTCTTGCCCTCTTTCTGCTTCTCGAGGAGCTTCTTCTTGCGGCTGATGTCGCCACCATAACATTTGGCCAAAACGTTCTTGCGCATCGCCTTGACCGTGCTGCGGGCGATGATCTGCGAGCCGACCGCGGCCTGGATGGCGACGTCGAACATCTGCCGCGGGATCAGGTCCTTCATCTTCTCGCACAGGTCGCGGCCGCGCCGGTCGGCGTGGCTGCGGTGGACGATGATCGACAGCGCATCGACCTTGTCGCCGTTGATCAGCGTGTCCACGCGCACGAACGGACCTTCCTGGAAACGCAGGAAGTGATAGTCCAGCGAGGCGTAGCCGCGCGAGACCGACTTGAGCTTGTCGAAGAAGTCCAGCACCACCTCGGCCATCGGCAGCTCATAGCTGATCTGCACCTGGCTGGCCATGTAGGTGATGCCGATCTGCACGCCGCGCTTTTCCTCGCACAACTTGATCACGCTGCCGATGTAGTCGGGCGGCGTGAGGATGTTGGCGCGGATCACCGGCTCGCGGATTTCCTGCACCATGTTGACCGGCGGCAGCTTGGCCGGGTTGTCCATGGGGATGATCGTGCCGTCGGTCTTGAGGACTTCGTAGATCACCGTCGGCGCGGTGGAAATCAGGTTGAGGTCGTACTCGCGCTCCAGGCGTTCCTGCACGATCTCCATGTGCAGCATGCCCAGGAAGCCGCAGCGGAAACCGAAGCCCATGGCCTCGGAGCTTTCCGGCTCGAAGCGCAGCGCGGCGTCGTTGAGGCGCAGTTTTTCCAGAGCCTCGCGCAGCGCCGGATAGTCCTCGGCGTCCACCGGGAACAGGCCGGCGAACACGCGCGGCTGCATTTCCTGGAAGCCCGGCAGCGGCTTGGCGGCCGGATCGCTGGCCAGGGTCAGGGTGTCGCCGACCGGCGCGCCGTGCACGTCCTTGATCGAGGCGTTGATCCAGCCCACCTCGCCCGCGCCGAGCTTGGCCAGGTCCTTGCGCTTGGGCGTGAACACGCCGACCTTGTCCACCAGATGGGTGCGGCCGGTGGACATGACCAGGATCTTCGTGCCCGGGGTGATTTCGCCCTGCATGACCCGCACCAGCGAGACCACGCCCAGGTAGTTATCGAACCACGAGTCGATGATCAGCGCCTGCAGCTTGTCGGTGTCGCGCGGCTTGGGCGGCGGAATGCGCTGGACGATGGCTTCGAGCACCAGATCGACGTTGAGGCCGGTCTTGGCGCTGATCGCGACCGCGTCCTCGGCGTCGATGCCGATGACCGCTTCGATCTCGGCCTTGGCGCGCTCGATGTCGGCGGTGGGCAGGTCGATCTTGTTGAGCACCGGCACCACTTCCAGGCCCTGCTCGACCGCGGTGTAGCAGTTGGCGACCGACTGCGCTTCCACGCCCTGGGCCGCGTCCACCACCAGCAGCGCGCCTTCGCAGGCGGCCAGCGAGCGGCTGACCTCGTAGCTGAAATCGACGTGGCCGGGGGTGTCGATGAAGTTGAGTTGATAGGTCTTGCCGTCCTTCGCCTTGTACGGCAGCGAGACGGACTGGGCCTTGATGGTGATGCCGCGTTCGCGCTCGATCGGGTTCGAGTCGAGCACCTGCGCTTCCATCTCGCGCGCTTCGAGACCTCCGCACAGCTGGATGATGCGATCGGCGAGCGTCGATTTGCCGTGATCGACGTGGGCGATGATGGAGAAGTTTCTGATCAGTTGCATGCAGGGCGACGTAAGACTCGCCGACTCCAAAGAGTGAACGGACAGGAAAATTAACGGGAGATTATCGCACAGCCCCCGCCGCAGCCGGCGGTTCTTCGCGCCGGCGAGGCGGCGCCGGTCGGAAATCCGCCGGGCCGGGTTCACACACCGCGACACCGGCCGGGCTCGGCAGAACCCGGCGGCGGATGCGAAAGCGCCCGCCGAAGCCCGGCGGGCGCCCGATGGCACGCCCGGACCCGCCGCCGCGAGCCCGCAGGTCCTGGCGGACCCCGGCCGTCGCGGCGGGCGAGCCGGAATCACTTCTGCGCGCCGCCGGCCT
This sequence comes from Lysobacter sp. TAB13, assembly GCF_052113885.1. Taxonomy (NCBI): domain Bacteria; kingdom Pseudomonadati; phylum Pseudomonadota; class Gammaproteobacteria; order Lysobacterales; family Lysobacteraceae; genus Lysobacter; species Lysobacter sp. TAB13. Next base: position 51,345 of record NZ_JBFRDR010000024.1, read on the forward strand.
GGACGGCGATGAACTGGGTCTGGGTGCCGCGCCGGACCAGCAGCATCACCGTCTGCCCGGACTGGGTCCCGGCCAGGGCCCGGTTCAACGCCGCGGCGCTGCCGACCTGGGTGCGGCCGACCGACAGGATCACGTCGCCCTGGCGCACCCCGGCCTCGCCGGCCGAGTCGCCCGGATCGCGCACCACCACGCCCTCGCCCGGCTTCAGGCCCAGGCGCTGGCGCGCGGCCGGATCGACGTCCTGGGCGACGATGCCCAGGGCGTTGCTCTTGGACTCGGGCGCGGCGGAGTCGCCGGAACGGTTCGGAGCATCGCCCCCGGTCAGCCCGGCAGCGGAGGCGCCGTCGAGTTCGTTGACGGCCACGGTCAGCTCGACGCTCTTGCCGTCGCGCAGCACCGTCAGCCTGGCCTTGGACCCGGGCGCGATGTTGCCGATCAGCGGCGGCAGATCGCTGGATTCGTAAATCTTCGTGCCGTTGACCGAGCGGATGACATCGCCCGGCACCAGCCCGGCCTTGTCCGCCGGGCCGCCCGGCAGAACCTGGTTGATCAGCGCGCCGGCGCTGTCGGGCAGCTTGAAGCCGGCCACCTTCTCGGCGGTCAGCGGTTCGACCACCACGCCGAGCTGGCCGCGGCTGACCTTGCCCTTGGCCCGCAACTGCTCGGCCGAGTTCATCGCCACGTCGATCGGAATGGCGAAGCTCACGCCCATGTAGCCGCCGGAGTTGGAGAAGATCTGCGAGTTGATGCCGACCACCTCGCCGCTGGTGTTGAGCAGCGGGCCGCCGGAGTTGCCCTGGTTGATCGCCACGTCGGTCTGGATGAAGGGCACGTAGCGCTGATCGGGCGCATACGGGTTGCTGCGGCCGACCGCGCTGACGATGCCGGCGGTGACCGAGTGATCCAGGCCGAAGGGCGAGCCGATCGCGACCACCCACTGCCCGGCCTTGGTCAGGCTGGCGTTGGCGGTGCGCAGGAACGGCAGGTCCTTGGCGTCGATCTTGAGCAGAGCCACGTCGGACTGCTCATCGCTGCCGATCACCTTGGCCTTGAACTCGCGGCGGTCGGTGAGCTTGACGGTGACCGTGTCGGCGCCATCGACGACGTGGTGATTGGTCAGCACGTAACCGTCCTGCGAAATCAGGAAGCCGCTGCCGATCGAACGCGCGCCGCCGCGCGGCTGGCGCGGGTTCTGCCCACCGCCGCCGGGACCGCCGGGGATGCCGTCCGGGCCGAAGAAGCGGCGGAAGAACTCCGGAATCTGGTCCTCATCGGGGATCTGCTGCTGGCCGCGCGCGGTGCGCTCGCGCTTGGGCGTGACCTCGGCGCTGATGTTGACCACCGCCGGCCCGACCCGTTGCACCAGGTTGGTGAAGTCCGGAAGACCGGCGACCAGCGGCGCCGCCGGCGTGGCCGCGGGCGGCGGCGCGATCGGCGTAGCCGGCGGCTGCGCGGTGCACGCGACCGGCAGGGCGGCGACGATCGCGCCGACCAGCATCAGCGAATGCAGAGGGCGACTGCGCAGGCGGCGGTCGGCGGAAAGACTCGTGGAAAGGCGGTTCATCGTCAGGCGATTCATTAGGCTGCGACCTCGATTACGACGTAGTTTTTCCGGGGAAAGGGACAAGCAGAAGGCAACACGGGTCCATTGCGCGGGTATGGCGCGCATCGAGCGGGGTTTGACGTTGATTGTTTCGGAAGCGCCCGGCCGTCGTGGACGGCGCGGGCGTTGCGCAAGCGGCTAAGGCCGGCGCGGCACAGGCAGCTTAGGGCTGCGGCTGCGGCCGTTCCTGGACCGATGGCCGGGTTCGCGCGTCTTCGGCCGAAACGGCCGGCTCGAACGGGTAGAACGAAGGCGAACTCAACCCGCCGTTGCCGTAGCTGGCGGCGTAACCGCTGCCGGCGGACTGGTAATTAGGCAGCGCTGCGCGCGGCCACGGGCGCGAGGCCGGCGCTTCGCTCTGCTGCGGACGGAACGGATTGGCGTGCGCCGCGGCATCGGCCACCACGACCGGCGTCGCGGCGCCGGCGGCGGCCGCGATCTGCAGCGGCGGTTGCAGGCTCTGGCGCTCGGAGGCGCGCACCGCGGCGCGCTGGCTCTGGCCGCGCGAACGGCGTTCGTTGAGGCGGCGCGGGATTTCTGCGACCGCGATCGCGCCGGCGGCGATGCCCGAGGCATCGGCCGAGGTCAGCGAAGGCTCGCCTTGCGCAGGCGCGGCGGCCAGCGCTTCGGCCGGAGCCGGAACCGGCGCGGGAATGGGATTGGGCTGCGGCGTCTGCGCGACAGTCGCGGACTGCGCCGCCACCTGCGCCGGATCGCTCGCACCGCCGGCGGCATCGTCGGAGAACGGCCGCGCCACGAACAAGGCCGCGACCGCGACCGATGCGGCCAGGGCCGCGCCGCCGATCCAGCCACGACGCGAACCCGCCGCGCGGCGCGGCTTCAGGCCGGCGTCGGCTTGCGGCAGCGCATCGCGCGAGGCCTGCAGCGCCGCGTCGGCGGCGATGGCCGCGGCCACGCGGTCGGCGAAGCCGGTGCCGGCGAAGCCCGGCGCGGCGCTGCCGCGGGCGTGGCCGCGCAGCACGTCGCCGCACAGCTGCCAGCGGCCGCAGGTCTCGCGCCACTGCGCATCGTGACCGAGCCGCTTGTGCGCGAAGCGCGCGGCATCGTCGTCGAGCTCGCCGTCGAACAGCGCGCTCAAGTTTTCGCGATCATCGCTATGGAAAGAGGTCGATGCCATCAGTGAGCGCGCTCCCGGCTGCGTTGGGTACCTGGATCTTGATTGTCCAAGAGGGGCCGAAGTTCCGTATCGATCGCCTCGCGGGCGCGGAAGATCCGCGAACGCACGGTGCCGATCGGGCAGGCCATCTTCTGCGCGATTTCTTCGTAGCTCAGGCCGTCCACCTCGCGCAGGGTGATCGCGGACCTCAACTCCTCCGGCAGGGATTCGACCACGCGCATCACGGTGCGTTCGATTTCCTGCCGCAGCAGCTCATGTTCGGGCGTATCGGTATCGCGCAGGCGCATGCCGGTCTCGAACTGCTCGGCGTCGCCGGCGTCGATATCGTCGGTCGGCGGGCGGCGGTTCTGCGCTACCAGATAGTTTTTGGCGGTATTCACGGCGATCCGGTGCAACCACGTATAGAACTGGGCGTCGCCGCGGAAATTCGCCATCGCGCGGTAAGCGCGGATGAAGGTTTCCTGGGCCACGTCCTGGCATTCGCTCCAGTCGGGGATGTAGCGCCCGATCAGCGCGGTGATCCGATGCTGGTACTTGCGTACCAAGGCATCGAAGGCCGTGCTGTCGCCGCGCTGGACACGCCTGACCAGCTCCTGGTCCAACAACTCGTTATCGGCCATACCGCGCCGGCACTCCTGTCAGCTCGGCCATGGCCGAACAATGGGACAACCCTGTCGGGGAAAAAGTTCAATCGCAGGATTAATGGGGCCACCGGCGACTGCTCGCAACCGCCAAGTGTCACACATGCCGCGACGGACCGGCCGGACGGGCCCCAAACCGGCTCCGGCGGCGGCCGATTTGACGGCAGCGAAACAAGATCGGGATGATAGCGGTCTATTCCATACCTGAACGGATGGTGCGGCATGACTGCAGCCCTCGACGGCCTCCCCGCGTTTGACGGCTTACGCGCCCGGCACTGGCACACCGAATTGCGCGAGGACGGCGTATTGGTGCTGTCCTTCGACCGCGAAGGATCGCCGGTCAACACCTTCGCACAGGAAGTGCTGATCGAACTCGACGGCCTGCTCGAGCGCCTGGCGCTGGACCCGCCCAAGGGCCTGGTGCTGCGCTCGGCCAAGGCCAGCGGCTTCATCGCCGGCGCCGACATCAAGGAATTCCAGGCCTTCGACGAGAAAGGCACGGTCGGCGACGCGATCCGTCGCGGCCAGCAGGTGTTCCAGCGCCTGGCCGAGCTGCCCTGCCCCACGGTCGCGGCCATCCACGGCTTCTGCATGGGCGGCGGCACCGAGATCTCGCTGGCCTGCCGCTACCGCGTCGCCAGCACCGATCCGTCCACCCGCATCGGCCTGCCGGAAGTGAAGCTGGGCATCTACCCCGGCTGGGGCGGCAGCGTGCGCCTGCCGCGCCTGGTCGGCGCGCCGGCCGCGTTCGACATGATGCTGACCGGCCGCGCCCTGTCGGCCTCGGCCGCGCGCGCGATCGGCTTGGTCGATAAGACCGCCGAGGCGGCCGTGCTGGTCGATACCGCCGCCGCGTTGGCTTTGCGCGGCGACGAGCGTCCGTTCAAGCAGCGCTTCATGGGTTGGGCGACCAACACCTGGATCGCGCGCAAGATCCTCGCGCCGATGCTGGTCAAGCAGGTCGCGCGCAAGGCCAAGAAGGACCACTACCCCGCGCCGTACGTGCTGATCTCGACCTGGGAGCGCACCGGCGGCGGCATCCAGGCCAAGCTCGCGGCCGAGCGCAAGTCGGTGGTGAAGCTGTCGGGCACGCCGACCGCGCGCAATCTCATTCGCGTGTTCTTCCTGCAAGAGCGCCTCAAGGGCCAGGGCGGCAAGGACCACCGGATCAAGAACGTGCACGTGGTCGGCGCCGGCGTGATGGGCGGCGACATCGCCGCGTGGTCGGCCTACAAGGGCTTCGAAGTCACCCTGAGCGATCGCGAGCAGCGCTTCATCGACGCCGCGCTGGAGCGCGCGCAGGAACTGTTCGCCAAGAAGGTCAAGGACGAGGCCAAGCGTCCGGCGGTGGCGGCGCGGCTGAAAGGCGATCTGGGCGGCGACGGCGCCGACATCGCCGATCTGGTCATCGAAGCGATCATCGAAAAGCCCGAGGCCAAGCGCGATCTGTACGCGCAGGTCGAGCCGCGGCTGAAGCCCGATGCGTTGTTGACCACCAACACCTCGTCGATTCCGCTCGACGAATTGCGCGAACACATCCAGCGCCCGGCCCAGTTCGGCGGCCTGCACTATTTCAATCCGGTGGCGTTGATGCCGCTGGTGGAAATCATCCGTCACGACGCGATGGCGCCGGAGACCGAGCAGCGCCTGGCGGCGTTCTGCAAGGCCATCGACAAGCTGCCGGTGCCGGTCGCGGGCACGCCGGGCTTCCTGGTCAACCGCGTGCTGTTCCCGTACATGCTCGAAGCCGGCACCGCCTTCGCCGAGGGCATTCCGGGTCCGGCGATCGACAAGGCCGCGGTCAAGTTCGGCATGCCGATGGGTCCGATCGAACTGATCGACACCGTAGGCCTGGACGTCGCCGCCGGCGTCGGCGCCGAACTCGCGCCCTTCCTCGGCCTGACCGTCCCGGCCGCCTTGGCCAACGTCGAGCCTAACAAGCGCGGCAAGAAGGATGGTCAGGGCTTGTACAAGTGGGAAAACGGCCGCGCGCAGAAGCCGGAGTTGCCGAAGGACTACAAGGCACCGAACGATCTCGAAGATCGTCTGATCCTGCCGTTGATCAACGAGGCAGTGGCGTGCTTGCACGACGGTGTGGTCAGCGACGGCGATCTGCTCGATGCCGGCGTGATCTTCGGCACCGGTTTCGCTCCGTTCCGCGGTGGTCCGATCCAGTACGTGCGCGAAACCGGGGTGGACAATGTGCTGACCCGTCTGAAGCAGTTGCAGGCGCGTTATGGGGATCGGTTTGCGCCTCGGCAGGGCTGGGATTCGCCGGCTTTGCGCAAGTAAGCGTCGCAGGGTTCATGCAAAAGAAGAAGCCGCGCATTGCGCGGCTTCTTCGTTTCGGGAGATGCCAAACAGGCAGCTAGGAGCTCTTATTGCGGTTGCGGTTGCCGTTGCGGTTGCGGTTGCGGTTGCCGTTGCCGTTGCCGTTGCGGTTGCCGTTGCCGTTGCCGTTGCCGTTGCCGTTGCCGTTGCCGTTGCCAAGATTTTGCTTCGCCTCGGCTTTGTCTTTGCTGTTGCTGGGCGCGGCTAGTAACTCGCGAGACCAGGGACACCCGGAGGGCGGCGCACATGGACGTGCGCCGGGTGCCACCTTGGGCAGGATGCCCAATGTGGCACCTGCCCGCGACAGCTACGCACTCGTGGCTTTTGACTCGAAACAGCCAAAGCGTTTTCTTTGGTTACTTTCTTTGTCGCTTTGGACAAAGAAAGTGACCCGCCGCTCCATGGCGGAAGCTTTAGGCGTTTGATCTTGCTCTGCTCTAGCTCTAGCTCTAGCTCTAGCTCTCGCTCTTGCTTGAGGCTTCTTTTGCTCGTCATTCCCGCGAAAGCGGGAATCCAGCGACTTCAAGCGTTCTCGCACGAAAGGCCCTGGATTCCCGCGTTCGCGGGAATGACGGTAGGAGGGAGTGCGCGGACCTGATTGTTTCAATGAAGCGCTTTCAGGTTCCTTAGAAGCTTCAAGCAAGATCAAGCGCTACAAGCAAGATCAAACGCCACAAGCAAGATCAAACGCTAAAAGCAAGATCAAACGCTAAACGCTTCCGCCATAAAGCGGCGGGTCACTTTCTTTGTCCAAAGCCACAAAGAAAGTAACCAAAGAAAGGGCTTTGGCTGTTTCGAATCAAGAGCCACGAGTGCGGTGCCTGCGCAGGCAGGTACCACATTGGGCATCCTGCCCAAGGTGGCACCCGGCGCACGTCCATGTGCGCCGCCCTCCGGGTGTCCCTGGTCTCGCGAGTTACAGGCGGCGCCTGGCAACAACAAAAACAAAAACAAAGTCGAAGCGAAGCCGAAGCAAAATCTCTGCAACAGCAAAGACAGCGGCAAAGGCAAAGGTAAGGGCAAAAGCAAAGGCAAAGGCGGAGGCGAAGGCGAAGGCGAAGGCGAAGGCAGGGAGCATCGCGATTCCACAGAAACGAAAAAGCCGCGCAATGCGCGGCTTTTTCCAAATATGGCCGATCGACCCGAGACCAAACGCTCGACTACATCGTATGCGTAGGCCGCTCCGCCCCCAACGTCCCCGCCAGCAACGCCTCGATCTTCCCCTTGACCGCATCGCCCTCCGCCGTCTCGGCGAACTGCACGCCGATGCCCGCCGCGCGATGCCCCTGCGCCCCGGTCGGCGTCACCCATACGACCTTGCCCGCCACCGGCAGACGCTCGGTGGACTCGGGCAACGTCAGCAGCAGGAAGACCTCGTCGCCGAGGAAATAACGCTTGGGCGTGGCGATGAAAATGCCGCCGTATTTCAGGAACGGCATGTACGCGCTGTACAGCGCCGCCTTGTCCTTGATCGTCAGCGACAAAATACCCTGCCGCGCTGCGCCCGCCGTTGCATTCATGCCCTGCTCCCTGCCCCGGCGCGGCGGCTTTCGTCCGCGCGCCAGGCCATCAACAATTCCACTACCGCCAGATCCGCGCGCACCGTGGTTCGCAACAGGTCGCGGGTCCGGTTGGCGCGATCGAACCAAGTCGCAAGACTGCGCGCGCGCGCCGGGTCGGTCAAGCCGGAAGCGGCCTCGGCGAGCGCGATGTCCGACGCGTGTCGCAGACGCAGGGCCGCGTGCTCGTCGCCGGTCCAGCGCTGCGCGACTTCCGGCGCCGAGGTTTCGCCGCGCGCGAGCTTGCTCAGATCGGCGGCGACTTCGCGGCGCAGCTTGAGTCCGTCGCCGCTCAACCATTCGTGCGCCAGGCCCGGATGTCCGCGCGCGGCGTCGAAGGCTTCGCGGGTGGCGGCGTCGCCATGGCCCTGCGCTTGCAGCCACGCCAACGCCTCCTCCGGCTGCGGCAGGCGGAACTCCAGGCGCTGACAGCGGCTGCGGATCGTCGCCGGCAGGCGCGCCGGATGCGAGCTCACCAGCCACAGATAACGGCCCGGCACCGGCTCTTCCAGGGTCTTGAGCAAGGCGTTGCAGGCGGCGGTATTGATCGAATCGGCCGGATCGATGATCGCGATTTGGGCGCCGCCGTATTGCGGTGTCAGCGACAGGCGCTCGGACAGATTGCGGATCTGCTCGATCACGATCTCGGTGCGCAGCCGCGTGCCTTCCTTGTTCGGAACGAAGCTGACCAGCTGATAGTCCGGATGGGTTCCGGCCGCCAGCAGCAGACAACTGCGGCAACGGCCGCAGGGATCGCCCTGGGCGCTGCGCTCGCGGCACAGCAGGCCGTGGGCAAGACGCTCGGCGACCGCGCGCTTGCCCAACTGCGCCGGGCCGCAGAACAGCAGGCCGTGGCCCAGGCGGCCGGCGCCGATGGAGGCCTTGGCCTGATCGTAGATACGTTGCTGCCAGGGCGCGAACACCGCGCTCATCGCACAGCCTCCGTGGCCGCGAGCAGCGCGCGCAGACGCGCGACGGCTTGCGCGGCGACCGCGTCGGCCGGCTGGCTCGCGTCGATCACTTCGAAACGTTGCGGTTCGGCCACGGCGCGATCGCGATAGCCCTGGCGCACGCGTTCGAAGAAATCGTTGCGCTCGCCTTCGATGCGATCGGCGGCGCCGCGGCCGCGCATGCGCTGCAGGCCGACTTCGACCGGCACATCCAGCAGCAAGGTCAGCGCGGGCCGGATACCGACCACGCGCCGCTCCAGGTCGGCGATGAAATCCAGGTCCAAGCCGCGGCCGGCGCCCTGATAGGCGTAGCTGGCATCGGTGAAGCGATCGCTGACCACCCAGGCGCCGCGCTGCAGCGCCGGCAGGATGGTCGCGCGCACGTGCTGGGCGCGCGCGGCGAAGGCCAGCAGCAGTTCGGTTTCGGCGACGGCCGGTTCGTGATGGGTGTCGAGCATCAGGCCGCGGATCTGCTCGGCCAGCGGCGTGCCGCCGGGCTCGCGGGTGTAGACCGCTTCGATGCCGGCCGCTTCGAGCGCGCCGCGCAAGGCGGCCAGCACGGTCGATTTGCCGGCGCCTTCGCCGCCTTCCAGAGTGATCAGGCGCGGCTGCGTGGACAAGGTCATCGCGTCGCTCCCGGCGGCGCGGCCGGGGCCTGCGTTGCATTCGGGTCGGCGCTGGATTCTTCCAGCAGCGCCTTGCCTTCCTCGGGCTGCCCGCGGGTCTGATTCTGCCGGTAGCGCTGCAGATACAGCCGCACGTTGGCCTGATGCTGGGCATAGGTCGCGGCGAACAGGCTGCGGCCGCTGCCGTCGCCGGAGGCGACGAAGAACAACGCATCGCCCGGCGCCGGATTGGCGGTCGCCTTGAGCGCGGCCAGGCCCGGCATCGCGATCGGCGTCGGCGGCAGGCCGACGCGGGTGTAGGTGTTGTACGGCGTATCGGTCTGCAGATCGCGCTTGCGGATGTTGCCGTCGTAGCCCGGGCCGATGCCGTAGATCACGGTCGGATCGGTCTCCAGCTTCATGCCCAGCTTGAGCCGGCGCTCGAACAGACCGGCGATCTGCGAACGCTCGGCGGGAATGCCGGTTTCCTTCTCGACGATCGACGCCATGATCAGCAGCTCGGCCGGGCTCTTGAGCACGCTGTCCTTGTCGCGCGCCTTCCAGGCCGCGGCGACCGCCTTGTCCATCGAGTCGGCGGCGCGTTTGAGCACGTCCACGTCGCTGTCGCCGCCGGTGTACTGGTAAGTCTCCGGCAGGAAGCGGCCTTCCGGATGCTGGCCGGCGCGGCCGATTTCCTTCATCAGCGCCGAATCGTCGAGCTGCCCGGCGCGCTGCTTGAGCGGCGTGGCGCGCGCCAGCGCGGCGCGCAGGTCGCGCATGTTCCAGCCTTCGACGATGGTGAAGCGATGGCTGATGACCCGGCCGTCGCGCATCGCGATCAGCAGCGCGCGCGGGCTGGTGCCCGGTTCCAGCGAATACTCGCCGACCTGCAGGCGCCCGGCCGCGCCGAGCTGCTTGGCCAGCGCGCGCCATTGCAGTTGCTCGGCCTGATCGCCTTCGCCCTGGTTCACGCCGAGCGCGCGCAGCTTGCGCACCACCACCGGCAGCGAGTCGCCGCGCTCGACCAGCAGGGTCTGCCCGGTCTGCAATCCGTTCATCGGCGCGTTGGCGAAGCCTTCGTAGCGCTGCCACAGCCACAGACCGGCCGCGGCCAGCGCCGCCAGCAGCAACACGATCACGATCAGACAACCGCAGCCACGCTTGCGGCCTTTTTCCTTTGCTGCCACGAAACCTCCTAAACGATGCGGACCCGCCGCGCCGGCGCGGACCGCCGTCCGCGCGGGCGGCGGCTCAGTCTGCGACCGGGACGAAGGCGGGATGGGCCGCGCCGAGCCGGCGCCGCAGCCCGGCCAGGGCCGGATGCGGCGCCCATTGCCGCTCGCCGAGCCGCGCCACGGGCAGGATACCGCGCACGGCGTTGCACAGGAAAATCGCCTCGGCGCGTTGCAGATCCTCCGGGTTCAGGCGCTCGACCCGGGCCTGGGCGATCTCGAGCAGGAATTCGCGGCAAATCCCGGCGACGCCGCAACGATCCAGCGGCGGCGTGCGCCATTGCCCGTCGATCAGCGCGAACACATTGGCCGCGGTCGCGCAGACCACCTCGCCGGCCCGATCGCGCAGCAGGCCTTCGTCGATCGCCGGATCGTCCCATTCCGCGCGCGCCAGCACCTGTTCGAGCCGATTGCAGTGCTTCAGGCCGGCCAGGGCCGGCTGCTCGGACAGGCGCAGATCGCACCAGCGCAGGGTCAGCCCGTCGGCCGGCGGCGCCGGCGGCAGCGGATGGCGCGACAAGACCCAGATCGGCCGCGCCTGCGCCGGCGGCGCGTAGCCGCGCCCGCCTTCGCCGCGGCTGAGGATCAGCTTGAGCACCGCATCGGCGCCGTCGAGCATCGCCGCGGCCTGCTCGCGCACGCAGTCCTGATCGGGCAGCGCCAGGCGCAGGCGCTGGGCGCCGCGCGACAGCCGCGCCCAATGCGCATCCCACCACGGCAGCTGGCCGCGATGCGCGCGCAGGGTTTCGAACAGGCCGTCGCCGTAGGCGTGGCCGCGGTCGAACGGCGACAGCGCGTCGATGCGTTGATCGCCGCGGAAAACCCGGGCTTGGTTCATGGCGGCGGTCGTCATGGCGGGCATCCTACGCGTTGCCGCGCGGGTTGTAGAAACGCGTTGCGCGGGAAATCCGCGGCCGCGAAAACGACAAGGCCCGCGCGGACCGAAGTCGGCGCGGGCCCGGCCCAGCGCGCTGGCGGTCAGATCCGCTTGAACACCAGCGTGCCGTTGGTGCCGCCGAAGCCGAAGCCGTTGGACACGGTGATATCGACCTTGGCGTCGCGCGCGGTGTTGGGCACGTAATCCAGGTCGCAGCCCTCGCCCGCTTCGTCCAGGTTGATGGTCGGCGGGATGATGTTGTGATGCAGCGCCAACACCGAGAAGATCGCCTCGGCGCCGCCGGCCGCGCCGAGCAGGTGGCCGGTCATCGACTTGGTCGAGCTGACCATGGTCTTGTAGGCGTGGTCGCCCAGCGCGCGCTTGATCGCCAGCGTTTCGGCCAGATCGCCGAGCGGCGTGGAGGTGCCGTGCGCGTTGAGGTAACCCACTTCGTCGGCATTGATGCCGGCGTCCTTGAGCGCGGCGACCATGCAGCGCGCCGGGCCTTCGCCGTTCTCGCTGGGCGCGGTCATGTGGAACGCGTCGGAGGTGGCGCCGAAACCGGCCAGCTCGCAATAGATGCGCGCGCCGCGCGCCTTGGCGCGCTCGTACTCTTCCAGCACCAGGATGCCGGCGCCGTCGCCGAGCACGAAACCGTCGCGTTCCTTGTCCCACGGCCGCGAGGCGCGGGTCGGATCGTCGTTGCGCGTGGACATCGCCTTCATCGAGCAGAAGCCGCCGACCGAGGTCGGCGAGGAGCCGCGCTCGGCGCCGCCGGCGACCATGACGTCGGCATCGCCGTACTGGATCATGCGCATGGCCATGCCGATGGAATGGTTGGACGTGGCGCAGGCCGATACGGCGGAGAAATTCGGCCCCTTGATGCCGGTCAGCAGCGAGACCTGGCCGGGCAGCATGTTGATGATGGTGCTGGGCACGTAGAACGGCGAAATCTTGCGCGGGCCGCCTTCGTGGTACTTGATGGTCTGCTCTTCGATGCCGAGCAGGCCGCCGATGCCCGAGCCGATCAGCGCGCCGATGCGCTCGGCGTTGGAATCGTCGACGACGATGCCGGCGTCCTGCAGCGCCATCAGCGATGCGGCGACGCCGTAATGGATGAACTCTTCCATCTTCTTCGCGTCCTTCGTGCTCACCCCGAAGCGGGTGATGTCGAAGTCGCGTACTTCGCCGGCGATGCGGGTGGTGAACAGCGCCGGGTCGAAATGAGTGATCGGGCCGATGCCCGAGCGGCCGTTGACGATGCCGTCCCAGCTGCTGGCGACATCGTTGCCCAGCGGGGAGATCAGGCCGAGGCCGGTGACGACCACGCGGCGATTGAAGGAACGGTTGGACATGCAGCGTTACCTCTGTTGAATCCGTCTGCGTACGCTACGCCGGCGTACTGACCGGCCGTAAAAGCACGGGGCCGCAATGCGGCCCCGAGTTGTTGCTCATAGATCGGTCACGATGCATGCGCAACGGTTGCTGCGCGAGGACCGCACGCGTTTCAGGCACGTGCGGCCTTCGCTCAGGCGCCTTACGACTTGACGTGCGCCTTGACGTAATCGATCGCCTGCTGCACCGAGGTGATCTTCTCGGCTTCTTCATCCGGAATCTCGCACTCGAACTCTTCTTCGAGTGCCATCACCAGCTCGACGGTGTCGAGCGAATCTGCGCCGAGGTCGTCGACGAACGAAGCGTTGTTGGTGACTTCTTCTTCCTTGACGCCGAGTTGTTCGACCACGATCTTCTTGACGCGTTCTTCGATGCTGCTCATGGATGTTGCTCCTCCCGTGAGGGGTTTTTCGATGGAATAGTCTAATGGAATCGAGAGGTTTCGCGAGGCCGGCCCCCGGCCTGTTGGAAACCCCTTAGGGTTCAATCGCTTACCAGCCTACGCCAAGGCGTCAGGGCATGTACATGCCGCCGTTGACGTGGAGTGTTTCGCCGGTGATGTAGGCCGCCCCGGGGCTGGCCAGGAACGCCACCGCCCGGGCGATGTCGGCCGGTTCGCCGAAGCGGCCCAGCGCGATCTGGTCGAGCATGGCCTTCTTCGCGTCTTCGGGCAGCTCGCGGGTCATGTCGGTGTCGATGAAACCGGGCGCCACGACATTGACCGTGACGCCGCGGCTGCCGATCTCGCGCGCCATCGATTTGCTGAAGGCGATCACGCCGGCCTTGGCCGCGGCGTAGTTGGCCTGGCCGGCATTGCCGGTCACGCCGACCACCGAGGCGATATTGATGATGCGGCCCTTGCGCGCCTTCATCATCGTGCGCATCACCGCCTTGCTGGTGCGGTAGACGCTGCTCAGGTTGGTGTCGAGGATGGCCTGCCAGTCGTCGTCCTTCATCCGCATCAGCAGGTTGTCGCGGGTGATGCCGGCGTTGTTGACCAGGATCGAGATCGCGCCGATGTCCTTGCTGACGCCGTCGATCAGCGCTTCGATCGAGGCGGCCTGCGCCACGTCGACGACGCGGCCGTGGCCGCCGTGCGCGGCCAGGCGCGCGGCGATGGCCTGGGCGCCGGCTTCGCTGGTCGCGGTGCCGATCACGGTCGCGCCCTGCGCGGCCAGTTCATCGGCGATGGCTGCGCCGATGCCGCGGCTGGCGCCGGTCACCAAGGCGATTTCGCCCGAAAGCGGGGGGGTGCTCATGCATTCACTCCGTTCAAAACATACTCCGGTGCGGGCTGGGACGGCGCGCGGACGCGAGATCGGGCGGGCCCCGATCCAATCGGGTTACGGCTGTCGGCCCAGCGCCGTGGCCGTCGCCGCGAGGGCGCCGGGCCGGACGATGTTGCGACCGCAGCAAAGCGTACAGGCTGGGAAGGGAGTTGAGTAGCGCACGCAGGACCGCCCGGCGGGGCGCGCCGGGCCGTGTCACGGATGGAATACGACCGCGCGCGCAGGCGGTCTGTGCGCTGGTCGCACACATCGCTCAACGTGACCCAGGCCGCGTACCTGCGCGCCACGGCGCCGCAATACTCGCCGTTCAGCATGATCGAACCGGCGCCGCCGTTCGCGCGCGCGCCGTCGCTGCCCTTCCCGACCCCACTCTTCCTTCCGAGGCGCGAGCCATGACCGCCAGTCGCAGACGTTACGAAAACAAGGTAGTGCTGATCACCGGCGGCGCCACCGGCATCGGCAAGATCACCTCGGCCGCCTTTGCCCACGAGGGCGCGACGGTGGTGTTCACCGACCTGTCGGCCGAACACGGCCCGGCCTTCGAGGCGCAGCTTCGCGAACACGGCGGCCAGGCGCATTTCGTCCAGTCCGACGTTACCGACCCGGTCCAGTCCGAACGCCTGGTCGCCGACATCGCGCAGCGTTTCGGCCGCCTGGACGTGGCGGTCAACAACGCCGGCGGCATCCTGGCGCCGGACGAATTGGGCACGGGCGTTCACGACACCCTGGAAGAGGGCTGGGACCGCAATATCGCCTTGAATCTCAGCGGCGTGTTCCTGGGCATGAAGTACCAGATCCGGCAAATGCTCAAGCAGGGCGGCGGCGCCATCGTCAACACCGGTTCGATCGCCGGCATGGTGGTCGATGTGGACTTCACCAGCCTGTCCTACAGCACCGCCAAGGCCGGCATGATCCACATGAGCAAATGGGCGGCGGTGAAGTATGCGAAGGACCATATCCGGGTGAACGTGGTGGCTCCGGCGGCGGTGGCCACCGAAGCGACCAAGGCCTTCCTGAGCGATGAAATGAAGTCTTTCCTGGCCGGCCAGTCGCCGATGCAGCGCATGTCCGAGCCGGAGGAAATCGCCAACGCCACCTTGTGGCTGTGTTCGGACGAGGCTTACGGCGTCACCGGCGTGACCTTGCCGGTGGACGGCGGCATCGCGGCGAAGTAAACGCGGCGCGCTCGCGCGGCTCAGCGCCAGTCGGCGAGCGCGCTTTCGAATTCGCCCGGCGTTCCGATCGCGCGGCCTTCGATGGCCTTGTCGATGCGCTTGACCAACCCGGCCAACACCTTGCCGGGGCCGCATTCGGCGATGCGCTCGACCCCGCGCGCCGACAGCGCCTGCACGCAACCGGTCCAGCGCACCGGCAGATACAGCTGGCGCACCAGCGCCTCGCGGATCGCCTCGAGGTTGTCGTGGACCTGGGCATCGACGTTCTGCACCACCGGCAGCGCCGGCGCGCGCCAGTTCAAACCGGCCATGGCTTCGCCCAGGCGGTTGGCGGCTTCGCGCATCAGCGGCGTATGCGAGGGCACGCTGACGGCGAGCTTGACCGCCTTGCGCACGCCGGCCTCGGCCAGGCGGATCAGCGCCTTATCGACCGCGTCGGCATGGCCGCCGATCACGATCTGGCCCGGCGAGTTGTAATTGGCCGGCACCACGACCTGCGCGCCCGACACGGCCTGGCAGATCTCCTCGACCAGCGCGTCCTCGGCGCCGAGCACCGCGGCCATCGCGCCGACGCCGGCCGGCGCGGCTTCCTGCATCAACTGGCCGCGCAGGCGCACCAGATGCGCGCCGTCGCGCAGCGACAAGGCGCCGGCCGCGACCAGCGCGGTGTATTCGCCCAGGCTGTGACCGGCCAGCACCGACGGCTGTGCGCCGCCTTGGGCCTGCCACACGCGCCACACCGCCACGCCGGCCGCGAGCAGCGCCGGCTGGGTGTATTCGGTGCGATTGAGCATTTCTTCCGGGCCGCCCTGGCTCAGCGCCCACAGGTCCGCGCCGGCACCGTCGCTGGCTTCGCTGAACGCCTCGCGGACTTGCGGATGCAATTCCGACAACTCGGCCAGCATGCCCAGCGATTGCGAGCCTTGGCCCGGAAAGACGAAAGAAAGTCGCTGATCGCTCACGCGTGCTGCCGAATCGGTGTGGAGGGCGAATGATACGGGCGAAAAGCGGCGATCGTCTGTACCCGGCGGTACGGGGTCACGCAGCGTCGCAAAGTGACGTGAGCGGTGATGGGCGAAGCGGCGCTGGCCGTCGTCGCGGCGCGATCGGATCGGCGCGTGGATTCAGCCGTTTTACGCATCGATTAGTCATGGCGAAATCGATCGGCGCCACGCCGATGCGTTCGCGTTGCAAACCGATGCGAACTTGCGCAGCGCCGGCGCAATTTCACCAATGCGCATGAAACCTTTCGACGGTTTTCGACTGCGTGCACGCATCGCATTACGCGCGTGACGTCCGACGCGCGCGCACGAAAACGGCGGCTTTCGCCGCCGTTCGTTCGAATCCGGATGCTGTCGCCGAGAGCGCCGCGGCGCCCTCGCCGGCTCAGTAGCGCAGCAGCGCCGAGCCCCAGGTGAAACCGCCGCCGAACGCTTCCAGCAGCAGCAACTGGCCGCGCTGGACCTTGCCCGAGCGCACCGCTTCGTCCAGCGCCAACGGCACCGAACCCGAAGACGTGTTGCCGTGGCGGTCGACGGTCACGATCACGCGGTCCATCGGCATGTCCAGGCGCTTGGCCGTGGCTTCGATGATGCGCAGGTTGGCCTGGTGCGGGATCAGCCAGTCGATTTCGTGACGATCCAGGCCGTTGGCTTCAAGGGTCTCTTCGACCACCGAGTCCAAAGCCTTGACCGCGTACTTGAACACTTCGTTGCCGGTCATCAGCACTTTGACGCCGGCGTTGTGTTCTTCCGGCTTGAAGCCGACCGAAACGCCGACCGGATTCCACAGCAGCTCTTTCTTGCCGCCGTCGGCGTGCAGATGGGTGCTGAGGATGCCGGTTTCGCTGTCGGCCTTGAGCACCACCGCGCCGGCGCCGTCGCCGAACAGCACGCAGGTCGCGCGGTCGCTCCAGTCGAGCATGCGGGTGAGGGTTTCCGAGCCGACCACGAGCACGGTCTTGGACGCGCCGGAACGGATGAACTTGTCCGCGACGGTCAGCGCATAGACGAAGCCCGAGCAGGCCGCGTTGACGTCGAACGCCGCGCAGCCGTTGGCGCCCAGGCGGTGCTGCAGCAGGCAGGCGCTGGACGGGAAAATCAGGTCCGGGGTGGTGGTTCCGAAAACGATCAGGTCGATCTCGGAGGCGTCCACGCCGGCGGCTTCAAGCGCGCGCGTGGCGGCATGGAAGGCCAGGTCGACCGTGGTCTCGCCTTCGGCGGCGACATGACGCTCGCGGATGCCGGTGCGGCTGACGATCCATTCGTCGCTGGTTTCGACGAATTGGGCGAGGTCGGCGTTGGTCAACACCTTTTCCGGCAGGTAGCTGCCGGTACCCGCGATACGGGCGTAAATCCGATCTGTCATCACCACTCCGCGCAGTTGCCGTGCGGCGACCCGGGCGGCAGGCGTCGTTCGATCGGACGCAGACCCGCGCGGACCACCGGAAAACAGGACCGCCAGCCTGAGCTGGCGGTAGAACGAGGCCGCGGCGGCCGCAGGTCTGTTGTCACGCGGACGCGTCCGGGGAGGACGGTCCGATCGGTGCCGGCCCGATGCGATGAGGCATCGTCTCCGGCCCAGATCGGCGGCGACGCGCACCCGTCGGGGGCGCGGCGCGGCGTGCGGGAAGAGGCTTACTCTTCGTCGGCGACCGTCGAGGACTTGGTGTCGATGACCTTCTTGCCACGGTAGTAACCGTCGGCGGTCACGTGGTGGCGGATGTGGGTCTCGCCGGTGGTCGGGTCGGTGGCCAGCTGCTTGCTGGTCAGCGCGTCATGGGCGCGGCGCTGGCCGCGGCGGGACGGGGAAACGCGGGACTTCTGAACAGCCATGATCTTGCTCCGGAAAAGCGGTCGAAACCTGAGGTGGATAGCGTTAGCCCGATTAGCAGGAGCTTGCTGACTCGCCTGCAGGTCGGAGTGGAACGATGTGAAACGAATACTTGCGTCAGTTCTTTTTCTTCAGCGAGGACAGTCCCGCGAACGGGTTGACGCTGTCCAGCTCGGCCTGCGGGGCCGGCCAGTCGGCTTCGACCGCCTCGCTGCCCGGCGCTATCGGCACCACCGGCACGGCGAGGATCAGCTCGTCCTCGACCAGTTCCGCGGCCCGCAGCATGCCGTCTTCGGGCATCAGCAACGGCTCGTAACCTTCCGGCAGCGAGGCTTCGTCGGCCTCGTCGCGGATCAGCCCCAGGCGCTGGACGATCTGCACCGGCAACAGGAACCGTTCCAGCGTGCGCTGGCACAGCAACGGCAGTTCGGTGTCGATCTTCAGCTCGACATAGGGGACTTTCAGTGAATCGCTGTCGAAATCCAGCGAGTAATCCACGAAGCCCTGCGTATCGAGCAGCACGCCTTGCAACCGGGTCAGGGCCGACAACGGCAGACGGCCTTCCACACCGCGCCGTGCCGCCACCAGGCGCCAGGCATCCAAAGCTTCGGGCACCCGCCCAGGTGGTACATGCGCTGACATAAGCCGCGGAATGTTAGAGACCGTGCGGGGCGCTGTCAAACCGTAAGCCCCGGCCGGCGCAGGGATTTGCCGCCGGCCGGGCCGGACGTGCAGACTTCCGGCCATTGTTCCCGCGTCGAGCCCCACCTTGACCAACCTCCTGTTCATGATTCTGGCCGTGCTGGTGGCGTCGTCCGTGGCCCTGCTGTTGTACCTGCCGGTGCGGCGCCAGCGGGCGATGCGCGAGGTTCTGGACGCCGCCGACGCGCTGGAAGCCCGCCTGCGCGCGGCCCGGGCCGAGATCGAAGCGGTCGCCGGCGACGAAGGCCGCGACCCGGTCGGCGACGCCATGCGCGAGATGCTGCGCCAGCGCCTGTGGCTGCGCGACCACGGCCGCCGCGCCAGCCTGAACCAGCTGGTCGAGGTGCGCGCCTCGATCGACGACGCCCGCAGCCGGATCGAGCAGCAGCTGAACAAGATCGAGCAGGCGCGGGCCGCGCCGCTGGCCTGATGGTCGCGATGTGCTCTGAGACTGCGCCTCTGCGATAGCCGCCCATCTGCGTAGCGCGCCGCTCGGCGCGTCGCCCCGGACGGCGGGATCGCCCGCGCCGTCACACTCTTCTCTTGAGCTCCCGCATGCCCGCCCCTCTCCTGCTCGCCTCCACCTCGGTCTACCGCCGCGAACTGCTGACCCGGCTGGGCCTGCCGTTCGATGTCGCGCGGCCGGACACGGACGAAACCCCGCGGCCCGGCGAGGCCCCGGCCGCTCTGGCCCAGCGCCTCGCCGTGGCCAAAGCCGCGGCGGTCGCGGCCCAGCATCAGCAGGCCTGGGTGATCGGTTCGGACCAGGTCGCCGAGTTCGACGGCCAGCCGATCGGCAAACCCGGCGGTCGCGACGGCGCGCTGGCGCAACTGGCGGCGATGTCGGGCCGCGAAGTGCGTTTCATGACCGGCCTGTGCGTGGCGCGGCATGCGCAGACGCCGCTGACCGCGCTGGACATCACGGTCGTGCGCTTTCGCCGGCTCAGCGGCGCGGAGATCGAACGCTATGTCGATGCCGAGCAGCCTTACGACTGCGCCGGCAGTTTCAAATCGGAAGGATTGGGGATCGCCTTGTTCGATGCGATCGAATCGAGCGATCCGACGGCGTTGATCGGCCTGCCGCTGATCGCGACGGCGCGGCTGTTGCGTGAGGCTGGGTATTCGTTGCCCTGAGCGTTGCGGCAAAACGCCCCACGCAGCCCCGAAGTCTTTTGTAGGAGGGGCTTCAGCCCCGATGCTTTTCGATCAGCCGCGATGCCACTACAGCCACTGATCGAAAAGCATCGGGGCTGAAGCCCCTCCCACAAAAGTCGCCCTCCACAAAAGCCGCCCTCCCACAAAATCAGCCGCAGCCACAAAGCAAGCTTGGCCACGCAACGCTCAGCGCCGCCCCACCTCGATCGGCTGCTCCGCCCAATCTTCGACACTGCCGTCGCGCCCATGCAGGCGCAGCCCCAGCCAATGCCGGCCAGCCGGCTCGGCATCGAGCGCGACCTTGGCGGTGAAACCGACCCTGGGATGCTGCGGATCGCTCGAACGGCTGCCATCGGCGAGCTTCCAGTATTCGCGCACGCCCGGCAGTTCGCCGCCGTACTCGGCCTGAGCGACGACGCGGCCGTCGAGCATCAC
Source organism: Lysobacter sp. TAB13 (assembly GCF_052113885.1). NCBI lineage: Bacteria > Pseudomonadati > Pseudomonadota > Gammaproteobacteria > Lysobacterales > Lysobacteraceae > Lysobacter > Lysobacter sp. TAB13. The sequence goes on from NZ_JBFRDR010000024.1 coordinate 71,264, forward strand.
CTCCACGCGCTGCAGACCGACGCCGTCCTTGAACGCCCAGCCGCCGACCTGGAATTCGCGCCCGACCTTGCGCCCCGCCGCCGGCGTATCGATCCAGGCCATCGCCGGCGTGGTGCACGCGCCTTCGCGCGGCTTGCCGTCGAAGGCGAACAACGCGAAACGCTGGCGGCCGTGATCGATGTTGATCGTCTGCGGCGGCGGCAACGGCCCGACCATCGCGCACAAGTCGTGATAGCGCTGCAGCAGGTTCTTGTATTCGACCTCGGTCACGCCCACCACCAACAGCACCGGCTTGCCGTCCCAGTCGGCGCGGCCGGCGCTGTGCAATCCCCATAACTGCAACTGCGGCGCGCGGCCGTGCTTGTGGTTGATCGGATGATCGAGCACGGCGATGCGCGGATCGTCCAGGGCGAAACCCAGCTCGGCGCCGACCTTGAAATTGTCCGCGACGATGCGCGTGCCCGCCGGCATCGCTTGTTGCCGCGCGCGCACCTTGCGCGCGAGTTCATCCCAGCCGGCGAAATTGGACGGATACCATTTCTCGCCGGCGCTGCGCGCGCGCAGTTCCGGCATCGACACCGCGACGTAGTAGCCGAGCATCGCCAGCAAGGTCGCGCCGGCCAGTCCCGCGGTCAGGCCGCGCGCCCAGCCGGGCCAGCGCGCCAGCACCATCGGCAGCAGCGGCAGCAGCGCCAGGAATCCCGGCAGCGGCCAGTGGAAGCTGACCCGCTCGGTGTCGGCGAAGAAACCCAGCACGAAGAAGCCCAGCACCACCAGGCTGCCCAGCAGCGCCAGATAGCGCGTCACCGGCGAGGGATCGCGCGCGCCGCGCCAGCCGGCGAGCGCGAGCGCGGCGAACAGCAGCGGAGTGACCAGCAGCGCCTGGATCGCGATGAACCACAGGCCATCGACATGGAACGACCACGGATGCCGTTCGACCAACTGGAAACGCAGGCCGGCGTCGGCGTTGTCCATGTTCCACGCCACCAGCGGCGCCCAGGCCGAGGCGCCGATGGCGACGGCGATGATCACCCGCACATCGCGCAGCGCGCGGCGGCCCTCGGGCAGCAGCATCAGCGCGACGAAGCCGACTGCGATCACGGCGATGAAGCGGTAATGGCTCAACGCGCCCAGGGCGAGGCCGGCGGCGAGTTCGACCGCGCTGCGCGCATCGACCTCGCGCAACAGCCGCGCGCCCGCGTCCAGGCACAGCAAGGTCGCCAGCGCCATCATCGCGTCGGGCAAGGCGAGCACGCCCAGCGTGCCCGACAGCGGCAGCAGCAAACCGTAGCAACCGGCGAGCCAACCGCTGCGCTCGCCGAATTCGCGCGCGGCGATGCGCGCCAACAGCCACGGCACCAGCGCGGCGATCAACAGAAACGGCGCGCGCAGGGCCAAGGTGTGATTGCCGCCCAGCTCCACGCCCAGCCGCGCCAGCCAGGCGGTCAGTCCGGGCAGGTCCGAGTATGCGGCGGCCGGATGACGGCCTTCCTGCCAGTAAAACGCCTCATCGACGAACAAGGGCAGCTTCGCGGCGACGGCGAGCTTGAGCAGCAACACCAGCGTCCACAACGCCCAGAACATCTTGCGCATCGCGCTGGCTTCGTCCTTGTCCCGCATCGGCACCCGACCTCGCTACACTCTGGATGGATTTCGACCCGCCGCGGCGGCGTCGGTTCGCGGCAGGTCCGCGCTCGGCTCGCTTCCGCTGCCGCATGGCGATGCGCGCTTTCGGGCGCGACCGCCGGCGACGGTTTGTTGACGCGCATCCCAGAAGTCCGGCATCGAGCCGCGCTTCGGGCTGTCTCGGCGCGAACCGCGCGCGATCATGCCAACCACGCAGCGCCGGCATGCATTGCGCCGCGATCGCCGCAGACGCACGCGGCGAGCCACGCTCGACCTTACAGACTCAGGATCCAGGCAAGATGACGGCAGGCCCGATAATCGCAAGCAAGACCGCGCCGAGCGGCGCGCACCTCAACGCGAGCATCCTAACCGATGGCCTGCGCGCGGCCCTGGAACAAGCCCAGGCCCAGGTCAACAGCCTGGTGCTGGGCAAGGCGCAGGCGGTACGGCTGGCCTTCGTCGCGCTGTTCTCCGACGGGCATCTGCTGATCGAGGATCTGCCGGGCCTGGGCAAGACCACGCTCGCGCACGCGCTGGCCGCGACCTTGGGCCTGGAATTTCAGCGCGTGCAGTTCACCTCCGATCTTCTGCCGGCCGACGTGGTCGGCGTGTCGGTGTTCGATCCGACCTCGCGCCAGTTCGAGTTCCACTCCGGCCCGGTGTTCACCCAGGTGCTGCTGGCGGACGAAATCAACCGCGCGCCGCCGCGCACCCAGAGCGCGCTGCTGGAAGCGATGGCCGAGCATCAGGTCACCGTGGACGGCCGCACCCATGCCCTGCCCGATCCGTTCTTCGTGATCGCCACGCAGAACCCGGTGGATCTGTCCGGCACCTATCCCCTGCCCGATTCGCAGCTCGACCGCTTCCTGCTGCGCCTGCAGCTGGGGTATCCGGACGAAGCCGCCGAGCGCGACCTGCTGGCCGGCGCCGACCGCCGCAATCTGATCGCCCAGACCCGGCCGGTGCTGAGCGGCGAGGACGTGCTAGCGGTGCGCCGCGCGGTCGATGCGGTGTATGTCGGCGAATCGTTGATCGCCTACGTGCAGGCGCTGCTTGCGCGCAGCCGCAAGCACCCGGGCGTGCGCGTGGGCCTGTCCCCGCGCGCGGGCCTGGCGCTGTTGCGCGCATCGCGCGCCTACGCGCTGCTGCTGGGCCGCGCCCACGTGGTGCCCGAGGACGTGCAGGCCTTGTTCGCCGCGGTCGCCTCGCATCGCCTGGTGGCCGAAGCCGATGCCGCGCCGGACATCGCCAAATCCATCCTCTACGCGGTCGCGGTGGACTGAGCGCGGCGATGGCGGCCCGGCCGGATCCACACGCCCACGGCGCAGCGGCCGCGAGTTCGCTGCGCGCGCGTTATGCGCGGGCGATGCGCTCACGCATGCTGTCGCTGACCCGGCCGCGCCGGCCCGAGCCGTTGCCGGCGCGGTTCGACCGCCGCCGCATCTACGTGCTGCCGACCGGGTTCGGCGCGTTCTACGGCGCCTTGCTGGCGGCGATGCTGATGGGTGCGCTGAACTACAACAACAACCCGGCCTTCCTGCTGGCGCTGCTGCTCGGCGGCGCCGGGCTGGCCAGCCTGATCGCGGCGCAGTTGCAACTGGCCGGGCTCAGCATCGTCGCCATCGACGCCGAACCGGTTCCGGCCGGCACGCCGCTGCTGGTGCGCGTGCATGCGCGCGCCGCGCCCGATCGCATTCGCCGCGGCCTGCGCGTGGACGATGTCGGCGCGCTGGGCGCCGAGCCGGCCCGGCTGGATCTGGATCAGGGCGCCGGCGAAGCCGAACTGCGCATCGCCACCTATCGACGCGGCTGGCTCGACTTGCCCAAGCTGCGCGTATCCACCACCCGCCCGCTGGGCCTGGCGCGGGCCTGGTCGCACGTGTGGCCGGAAGCGCCGCTGCTGGTGTACCCGATGCCGGAACTGCAGGGCCCGCCGCTGCCACTCGGCGGCGGCGATCAGGCGGTGACGCGGCTGCATCCCAGCGGCGACGACGTGCACCACCTGCGCGCGTATCGCCCCGGCGACGCGCGCCGGGCGATCGCGTGGAAGCATTCGGCGCGCCGCGACATGCTGCTGGTGCGCGAATACGAGCAACCGCTCGGCGCCGATGTCGAACTGGAATGGCAGCGCCTGACCGGCCTCAATCAGGAAGCGCGCATCTCGCGGCTGGCGCGTTGGGTCGATGAGGCCGAACGCGACGGCTGCCGTTATCGCCTGAGCCTGCCGAATCAGCCCGCGCTCGGCCCCGGCAACGGTGCCGCCCACCGTCACGCCTGCCTGCGCGCCCTGGCGCTGATGCCGCATGGCTGAGTCGCACGCCGCCGCTTTGGAACCGACCTCGCGGCGCTGGGCGCTGCTGGCCGGCGCGAGCTGCCTGTTGCCGCTGCTGCTGCAGTTGCCGCTGCAGATCGCGATTGCGATCGCCGCCGTCGGCATCGGCGTGGGCGTGTTGTCCTGGCGCAAGCCGCTGCCGGCGCTGCTGCGGCTGACGATGGTGATCGGCTTGGTCGGCGCGGTGTTGCTGATGACCCACTTCGCCATCGGCCGCGACACCGGCTGCGCCCTGCTCGCGGCGATGTTCGCGCTCAAGCCGTCGGAGACCTACACCCTGCGCGATGCGCGCAGCCTGATCGGCTTCGCCCTGTTCGGCCCGTTCGCCACGTTTCTGCTCGATCAGGGCCCGATGTCGCTGGCGCTGGGCATGGCCGCGGCGGTGTTCTCGCTGGCGACTTTGCAGCGTCTGGCGGAAATCGAATCGCGTCCGCCCCCCGGCCGCGCCGCCGAGCCGTCGCTGACGCATTGGCAACGCCTGTTCGCGATCGGCCGCCTGATCGGCATCGGCCTGCCGCTGGCGCTGGCGGTGTTCTGGTTGTTCCCGCGCCTGAGTTCGCCCTTGTGGGGCGTGCCCGACCGCGCGCTGGCGCGGCCCGGCCTGTCGGACCGGATGTCGCCGGGCGAGATGGTCGATCTGATGAACGACGAGACGGTGACCCTGCGCGCGCGCTTCAACGGGCGCGCGCCGCCGACCTCGCAGATGTACTGGCGCGGGCCGGTGCTATGGAACTTCGACGGCCGCACCTGGACCCAGCCGCGCTGGTTCCGCAGCATTCCCGCGGCCGAGACGACGCCGTCCAAGACGGTGTGGGATTACGAACTGGAAGTCGAACCCACCGACGATCGCCAGTTCGTCGCCCTCGACCTGCCGCTGGCCGCGCCGGCCAACGCGCAGCTGTCGCTGGATCACGGCATCTTCGCCCAGCGCCCGCTCAGCGCGCTCAGCCGCTGGCATATCCGTTCTTCGCCGCCGGCCGCGTACGAGCCGCAACTGCGCTCGGTGCTGCGCCGCGCCGCACTGGATCTGCCGCGCGGCTACAACCCGCGCACGCTGGCGCTGGCCCAGCGCTGGCGCGCCGAGGCCGGCGCCAACGATGCCGCCATCGTCGATCGGGCGATGACGATGATCCATCGCGAATTCGCCTACACCCTGGCTACGCCGCTGCTCGGCCGCAATTCGGTGGACGAGTTCCTGTTCGATCAGAAAGCCGGTTTCTGCGAGCACTTCAGTTCCTCGTTCGTGGTGCTGATGCGCGCCGCCGGCATTCCCGCGCGGGTGGTCACCGGTTACGCCGGCGGCTACTACAACCCGGTCGGCGGCTACTGGCTGGTGCGCCGTTCCGACGCGCACGCCTGGGCCGAGGTCTGGCTGCAGGGACGCGGCTGGGTGCGGGTCGATCCGACCGCAGCGGTGGCGCCCGAGCGCATCTACGACACCCTGGCCGACCGCACGCCGGGCGCGGGCGGCATGTTCGGCGGGATCGGCGCGGCGACGCCGTTGTTCAATCTCAGCGACTGGGCCCGCCGCGGCTGGAACGACTTCGTGCTCGGCTTCGACGCCAGCCGCCAGGAGCGGCTGTTGCAGCCGTTCGGCGTGGACAAGCTGGACAGCGGCAAGCTGATCGCGCTGTTCGTGCTGTTCGCCAGCGCCGCCGGCGCGTGGATGGTCTGGCTCAGCAGCCGCGGCGAGCGCCAGCGCGACCCGGTCCTGCGCGCCTGGCATGCGCTCGGCCGGCGCTACCGCAAGCTCGGCCTGCAGCGCGAACCGCACGAGCCGGCGCTGGCCTGGGCTGAACGTGTCGGAAAGGCGCGTCCGGATTTGGGCATAAGCCTGTTGCAACTCAGCCAACAGTTCAGCGATTGGCGGTACGCTGATGGCCAACCCGGGCGGCGCGAGGCCCGAGAACTGCGCAACGAACTGGTCCGGGCGCTACGCGCGCACCGCCCGGCCCGAACAGGAGAACGTCGATGAAGCTCCGTCTTGCCTTGATAGCCGCCGGCGCAGCGCTGCTCAGCGCCTGCGTCTCGGCGCCCCAACCGCTGCAGGGGGCGTTTTCCGCCCTCACCCCGGCCGACGCGACCGCCACCGACAGCACCGGCTCCGTGGTGCGCTGGGGCGGCCGTATCGTCAATGTGGAACCGCAGGCCAACCGCACCTGCTTCGAAATGATCTCGACCCGCCTGGGCGATTCCGCGCGCCCGTACTGGGCCACCGACGACACCGGCGGCCGCTTCCTGGCCTGCCGTACCGGTTTCTACGATCCGGCGTTGTTCGAGAAGAACCGCGAGGTGACCTTCACCGGCCGCATCGCCGGTTACGAATCGCGCCGCATCGGCGAATACGACTACCGTTTCCCGCGCTTGGACGCCGACGTGGTTTATCTGTGGCCGGTGCGCCAGCAGGTGGACGTGATCGAACGCCCGGCGCCGTGGCCGTGGTGGGGCTGGTGGTGAGCCGCGGGCGATAAGTCATCGCCATGTGATGGACCGGAGGCGCGAAAGCGCCTTCGGTCGTTTTGGGCTCGTGGTTTTTGGGGGCGCGCCCTGTCAAATAGCCCCCTTTGAAAAGGGTCTTAGGAAGCAAAGCTGCCCCATAACGCAGCTATCTTCCTGAAATGCAAAAGAAAAACAGGTATTACCGCCGTTCGAAAATCAGCGAGGCCCGATTTCGGGCGCTCGTGCGCTGTTGGTCACTGGATCTCACCGCCACCAAC
>NZ_JBFRDR010000025.1:0-75470 GCF_052113885.1 Lysobacter sp. TAB13
CGTGTGGAAACGTCTTGAGGAATCGCTGCATACCATGATCCTCAGGCAGACCGATTCGCTGGCGCTGCAGATGGACAGCTTGAGCTTCGATCGCTACCTGGAGCTGCGGCGCGTCGACAACTATGGCGAGTGGGCCGCCATGATGACCGCCGGCTCAACCTGCGCTGCTCCGGTCAGGGCGAACCGACCGTGCTGCTGGAGTCGGGCTTCGGCGCCGACTCATTGGCCTGGGCCAAGTCGCAGCCGCAGATCGCGCTGCAGAACCGGGTGTGCTCCTACGACCGCGCCGGCCTGGGTCACAGCGACGCCGGCCCACTGCCGCGCGACCTGCAGGCCGATATCGCCGACCTGCGCGCGCTGATCGACGCGGCCGACCTGGAAACGCCGCTGATCCTGGTCGGCCATTCCTACGGCAGCCAGATCGTGCGCCGCTTCGACGAGCTCTATCCCAAGCAGGTCGCCGCGCTGGTGCTGGTGGATCCGCCGGAGCAGAACGTCGGCGAGTTTTCCGCCGCCTACGCCAAGACCGAGGCCGCGATCGCGCCGAAGATGCTGGCGCTGTACGCCGCCTGCGAGCAGGGCGCGAAGGACGGCCGGCTGAGCGCGGCCAAGCCGCCGTCCGACCTGCGCAACTGCCTGCGCGGGCCGAACCCGAACTACAGCGACAAATTGAACGCCGCCATCCGCGCCTGGCGCTCCAAGCCGGCGTTCTGGCAGACCATGATTTCCGGCTCGCAGGACCGCCTGTCGATGTACGGCAGCGCCGTGCCCAAGAGCGAGCGCCACGACGGCAAACCGGTGATCGTGCTCAGCGCCGACCAGCCGTACGCGGGCGCGCCGCCGGACGATCTCAAGGCGCTGACCGATGCGCGCGAACAGACGCACATGGCGTTGATCGCGACCTCGCGGCTGGCCAAGCGGGTGACCATCGCCAACAGCTCGCACGATATTCCCGGCGATCAGCCCGCGGCGCCAGCTATTGCGGTGTTCGAGGCGATACAGATGCGCAAGCGGGGTGAAGGGCGGTAGGGGGCTGAGGGCTGGCGAAAGGTATTCGGTATCGCCTCAACATCGTTCCGCTCTGTTCCCACCGGCCGTCATTCCCGCGAAGGCGGGAATCCAGGGCCTTTCGTGCGAGAGCGCTTGAAGTCGCTGGATTTCCGCCTTCGCGGGAATGACGGTAGGTAAGAACGCTTGAGTCAGTGGGGTGGCCGCATCGCCAATCCCCCACGTGAGAAAAAAGCACCGAACCCGCGCGGTTATTTGCGAGGTGGCCCCGATGCCCCTCAAGCCCGTCATTCCCGCGAAGGCGGGAATCCAGGGCCTTTCGTGCGAGAACGCTTGAAGTCACTGGATTCCCGCCTTCGCGGGAATGACGGTAGGTAGGAACGCTGGAGTAAATCGGACGCCAACCACGCCAAGATGGAATATACCGTCACACCCACGCACCCCTTGCCCAACGCCAACACGCTCACACTTCTTTACCGCGACAAGCCGGAATATCGGCAACTTCGCGGCGCCGCAGTCAGCGCCCGCCGCGTCACCGCATTCGAATGCATAAACACGAAGGAGTCAGCATGGAACTGGGCATGGTCGGCCTCGGGCGCATGGGCGCCAATATGGCCGAGCGATTGGTGCGCGGCGGACACAAGGTCAGCGGTTACGATCCCGGTCCGGCGGCGCGCGAGCAGGCCGCCGCGCGCGGCGTGGGCACGCCCGCGTCGCTGGCCGAACTGGTCGCCGCGCTGCCGGCGCCGCGCGCGCTGTGGCTGATGGTGCCGGCCGGCAAGGTGGTCGATGCGACCATCGCCGAACTGCTGCCGCTGCTCGCGCCCGGCGACACGATCATCGACGGCGGCAACTCCAACTACAAAGACACCATGCGCCGCGCCGCGGAGCTGGCCGGACACGGCCTGCACTACGTCGATTCGGGCACCAGCGGCGGCGTATGGGGATTGAAGGAAGGCTACAGCCTGATGATCGGCGGCGAAGAAGCCGCGGTCGAACGCCTGCGGCCGATCTTCGAAACCCTGGCGCCGGCGGCCGATCGCGGTTGGGGTCGGGTCGGGCCCAGCGGCGCCGGACACTTCACCAAGATGGTCCACAACGGCATCGAGTACGGCCTGATGCAGGCCTACGCGGAAGGCTTCGCGATCATGGGCCACAAGGCCGACTTCGGCCTGGACCTGCACCAGATCGCCGAAATCTGGCGCCACGGCAGCGTCGTGCGTTCCTGGCTGCTGGACCTGAGCTCGGACGCGCTCGGCAAGAACCCGAGCCTGGACGGCATCGCCCCTTACGTCGAGGACTCCGGCGAAGGCCGCTGGACCGTGGCCGAGGCGATCGACCTCAACGTCTCCGCGCCGGTGATCACCGCGTCCTTGCTCGAACGCCTGCGCTCGCGCGACAAGGATTCCTTCGCGGACAAACTGCTCGCGGCGATGCGCAACGAGTTCGGCGGGCACGCGATCCGCAAGGAATGAATTGACGCCACCGGGCGGTGAGCCCGGCGCGCGTCGCGGCGGCCGCGCTATGCTCGCGGCCAGCCGCGCATCCGGCGGCGCTTACGGGCCCGCGCATGTCCATGCCATCGCCGCCGTCATCGATCCCGGCCGACACGGCCGTTTCCGCGCCGGCCGCGAGCGCTGCCGACGCACCCGGCCTGACCCGCCTGGGCGCGGCGCGGCTGGACATGATCGACACCTTGCGCGGTCTGGTGATCGCCCTGATGGTGCTCGACCACGTCCGCGACTTCTTCCATCGCCAGGCGCTGCAGTTCAGCCCCACCGATCTGGATCAGACCACGCCCGCGCTGTTCGCCACGCGCTGGGTCACGCATCTGTGCGCGCCGAGTTTCGTCTTCCTCGCCGGCGTGTCGATCTACCTGCAGGGCGTCGGCGGCAAGAGCCGCGCCGAACTGTCGCGCTTCACACTCTCGCGCGGCGCCTGGCTGGTGCTGCTGGAACTGACCGTGGTCGGCTTCGGCTTCCAGTTCCTGTGGCCGTTCGTGTTCCTGCAGGTGATCTGGGCGATCGGCTTTTCCATGATCGCGATGTCCGCGTTGCTGTGGCTGCCGCGCCAGGCGGTGTTGGCGCTGGGTGCGCTGATCGTCGCCGGGCACGGCTTCCTGGCCGGGTTCGATGCGCAGTCGCTGGGCGCGTGGGCGCCGCTGTGGACCGTGCTGATGCGGCCGGGCCCGTTGCCGGGCATCGAGAGTTTCGTCGCCTATCCGGCGCTGCCGTGGACCGGCGTGATGCTGATCGGCTACGGCCTGGGGCCGATGTTTTTGCTCGAAGCCGGGCGGCGCCGGCGCGCGATCGCGGCGCTGGCGCTGGCGTTGTTGGCGACGTTCGCGATCCTGCGCGGCGTGTTGGCGTTCGGCGATCCCAGGCCGTGGCGGCGCATGGCCGATCCGCTCTTCGATGCGATGTCGTTTATCAACGTCTCCAAATATCCGCCGTCGTTGCAATATGTCCTGGCGACATTGGGCGTGTCGTTGCTGCTGATGCTCGCCCTGGAGCGATTGCGCGGCCCGTTGCGTCCGGTGCTGCTCGCCTACGGCCGCACGCCGTTGTTCACCTACCTGCTGCACATCTACCTGGCGCACGGATTGGCCGTGGCGATCGGCGTCGCCGGCGGCATTCCGGCGTCGGCGTTCCCCGGCATCATCGGCAACGGCCAGCGCCTACTGGAAGCGGGCTGGGGCATGGGATTGCCGGCCGTGTTCGGCATGTGGCTGCTGGTCCTGGCGATCCTGTATCCGTTGTCTCGCTGGTTCGCAGGAGTCAAAAGACGTCATCGCGACCGCTGGTTGAGCTACTTATGATCTAAGACATTGGTCTAATTGAGAGCCGGCGCATGCCGCTTTCACACGTGCGGTCACGAATGACAACGGTGTCTTCCCTCGCGTCGCGCTAGCCTGCGCAGGCAGTCCGTGCTCGAGCATGCGCGAGCACGGCTGCATCCTTCGCCGCTTTCGCACCGACCTTGTTTCGTCGAATCGATCCTCTCCCACATGCGCTTTCATGCGCGTGAAGCGGGCGGGTGCGCGCGCGGCCTTGTCCGTTTGTCGTTCCCCACTTCGGAGATACCCAATGGCTATCGTCACGAAATCCACGCATCGCACCCTGGTACGCCGCGGCCTGCAATGGCTCGCCCTGGCCGCCGCCACCACCGCCTTCATCGGCGCCGCGCAGGCCGCGCCGAACTATCCCTTCGGCAGTCATCGTCAGGCCTATGTCAGCGGCACGCTCAGTCCGAGCGTCGGCCGCGCCTCGGCCGATCAGTCCACCGCTTCGTTCTACAACAGCTGGAAACAGCGCTATCTCAAGACCGCGTGCAAGTCCGGCGAATACCGGATCAAGGCCGACACCGGCGATGCCTACGTGGTCTCCGAGGGCCAGGGCTACGGCATGCTGATCACGGTGATGATGGCCGGCAACGATCCGCAGGCGCAGACGTATTTCGACGGTCTGCACCGCTACAACCGCGGCCATCCCAGCGTCAACGACGCCGACCTGCTGGCCTGGGCGCAGGACGTGAACTGCAAGAACGTGGTCGGCGCCGACTCGGCCACCGATGGCGATCTCGATATCGCCTACGCCTTGCTGCTGGCCGATGCGCAATGGGGCTCGGCCGGCTCGATCAACTACCTCAGCGAAGCGCGCAAGGTGATCGCCGCGATCCGCCGCAGCAACGTGCATCCCACCACCAAGCTGGTGAATCTGGGCGACTGGGTCGATAGCAGTTCGCCGACGCATTACAACTCCACCCGCAGCTCGGACTGGATGCTCGGCCACTTCCGCGCGTTCGGCGCCAAGCTCGGCGACAGCTACTGGACCGGCGTGCTCGACGCGCACCAGAACCTGATCACCAAGATGCAGAGCACCTACGCGCCGAACACCGGCCTGCTGCCGGACTTCATCGTCAACACCAACACCACCGCCAAGCCGGCGCCGCCGAATTTCCTCGAGTCCGACTACGACGGCGCGTATTCGTGGAACGCCGGTCGGGTGCCGTGGCGCATCGGCATCGATGCGGCGGTCAGCGGCGACACGCGTTCGCGCACCGCCGCGCGCAAGCTCAGCCAATGGATCCGGGTCAAGGCCGGGAACAATCCCAACAACGTAAAGGCCGGTTACAAGCTCGACGGCTCGGTAATCGACAACTACAACGAAGTGTTCTTCACCGCGCCGTTCGCTGTGGCCGCTACCGTCGATCCCGATGCGCAGGCCTGGCTCGACAAGCTGTGGACCTACATGGCCACCGGCGCGCCCGGCGATTACTACGGCGACAGCGTCAAGCTGTTGTCGATGCTGGCGGTGTCGAATAACTGGATCAAACCCTGATCCTGCCGCGCTGAAGCGAGCGGCGCACCCGCACGGTGTGCCGCTCGCCTCGCACACGTATGTCTTATCGCCTAAGTCGGCAAGGTCGTACCCGCCCGCATAGGTCGAAAGTCCATGGAGTGTGGCCGGCGTCTCGATTAGGATCGGGACGCCGGCCACGATGGGGATCGTCCGCGAAGCCGGCCCGGTTGCACACCCGGCACCTATGGAAGGCGAGCGGACCCGTTCGGTCCGTACCTGCGGCGTTCGCGGCCGCACCGACGAGGCATAAGGAACCATGCGCAAAATCGAGTTTTCGTTGAGCAAGACGTTACTGAGCCTGATCCTCGCCACGGCCTGCGCCGCGGCGATCGCCTCCGACACGCCCGCGCCGTTCGATGCGACGGCGGTGCTGGAGCAGCAGAAGCAGATCCGCGGCGACATCGACGCCGGTCGCGGCAACTACGGCAAATTGAATGCGGCCACGCGCCAGGAACTGCGTTCGCGCCAGGATCGTCTGAGCAAGCTGCTCGACGGCCATCGCTACGAAGACCTCAGCGCCGGCGATCGCGAGCAGGCCCATCAGGATCTGAGCTGGATCCAGTCGGCCGGCGCGGACAAGGTCGAAGACCGGGTCACCTGCGAACGCGTGCGCGCGATCGGCAGCAACCGCGTCGAGCGCGTGTGCAAGAGCGCATCGCAGCGTCGCGACGACCAGAAGAACCGCGTCGATCCCAAGCTGGACACGCCCGGCGTTCGCAACTGACGCCAAGCGGCGCCGCGCGGGTCAGGCCCGCGCGGCGTCGGATATCAACGCGATGGGTTTCGATGGGCCGGCTTCAACAGCGCCGGCCACTGACAACGATCAATCGCAGCAACGGCAAGGCTGGCCGTTGCCCGGGCTCCAGCCCGGCATGCCGCCGCAGCGGTCCTGGCAGACCTTGATGCTGCACAGCGCCTTGTCTGGCGGGGCGGAACCCGCGGCTTGCACGCCGAATCCGAATCCGAAAGCGGCCAACGCGAACGCGGCCAGATAGCCGTAAGACTTGCGTTTCATACGCGATCCTCCTGTCGTGGCGACATGTCCGGAGGCCGCGCGATCGACGAGATACGATCGGCTGGGCGCGGTCGCCGGCGCGCGGGCAGGGGCCCGCGTCGGCGGCACTGTAGGTCCGCCGAGTCGGCCGAACTGTCCAGCGCGTCACCAAAGCCGCGCCGGGTGACAGTTGTAACGATGCGGCGCGTACAGGCCGGCGACAACGAATGTTCGCGGCCTGCATCGGCGCATGCCGCATTCAGCCGCCGCGGCATCCTCTACACTGACCGCTCGATCGCAGCACGAGCGCAGTCGCATGACGTTCCCATTCCGTTCCTTGCATCCGCTGGCCTTCGCGCTGGCCGTCAGCGTGCTTGCCGCGGCCGGTTGCGCCAGCGCGCCGCCGCACAATCCGCTGGCGCAGTGGTATCCCTCGCCGAACTACAACGAACGCCGCGCGCAGTTGATCGTGCTGCACCACACCCAGCAGGACAGCGTCGAGCGTTCGCTGTTGACCTTGCGCACGCGTAACTCGCAAGGGCAGGTCAGCGCGCACTATCTGATCGGCGAGGACGGCCGCATCTATCAACTGGTCGCCGAAGATCAGCGCGCCTGGCACGCAGGCGCCGGCCGCTGGGGCGATATCTGGGATTTGAACTCGACTTCCATCGGCATCGAGATCGACAACGACGGCAGCGAGCCGTTCGCCGAGCCGCAAATTCAAAGCCTGTTGAAACTGCTCGGCGACATCACCACGCGGCTGAGCATTCCGCGTTACATGATCGTCGCCCACGGCGACATCGCGCCCACGCGCAAGACCGATCCCAGCGTGTTGTTCCCGTGGGCGCGTCTGGCCCAGGCCGGTTTCGGCCTGTGGCCGCGCGACGACCGGCCTGCACCGCCGCCGGGCTTCGATGCCTGGGCGGCGTTGCGCATGGTCGGTTACGACTTGCGCGAACCCGGCGCGGCGCTGGCCGCGTTCCATCGTCACTTCCGCGGCAACGAAGCGCGCGAATGGCAACCGGGCGATGCCGAGATCCTCTACGACCTGCAACGGCAATTGATGGCGTTGCCCGAAGGCGCGCCGACGCCGCCGGCCGCGCCGCCGTTGCGTTGATCAAGCGGCGGCTTCGTACGGCATCGCCGTGCGCGCGTCGCGCAGCGCCCACGCCCACCAGCTCAGGCGCGAGAGCGTGGTGGTCATGGCCTGATGCGCGGCCTGCGGCTCGCGCAATTCGCCGTCGGCGCCGAACTGGCGCCAGGCATGGACCAAGTTGACGCAATCGCGCAAGGTCGCCGCGTGCAGCTCGCCGTACACCTGGCGCAGTTGCTCGATCGCGCGCAGGCCGCCGGAACTGGCGCCGTAGCTGACGAACGCCACCGGCTTGGCGCGCCAGGGTTCGTAGCACGCGTCGATCAAGGCCTTGAGCGCGGCCGGATAGCCGTGGTTGTACTCGGGCGTGATCACCAGGAACGCATCGGCCGCGTGCAGGCGTTCGCGCAGTTGCTGCAACTGCGCTTCGTCGCTGCGGTTGATGCGGCCCGACAGCGGCCAGTCGAGCGGATCGATGCGGTCGATCTCGAAACCGCCGTGGCGCACGACGCGCCGCCGCGCCCATTCGGCGACCACGTCGCAGAAGCGGCCTTCGCGCGCGCTGCCAAGGATCAGCGCGAGCCGTAGGGGAGAAGTCATGGCGATCGCTCGCAGATGAAGAAGCGGGCAGGCTACGACCTCAAGTTTGATTGAGGTCAAGCCAGCCCCGCCCGCGCGGGCGGCATCGGCGCGCGATCGTGTTATCCGCCAGGCATCCGGGCGGGCCGCCGCAGCGGCCCGCATCGCCTAACGCTCAGGCCGCGTCCGGCTTGCGCCGCAGCTTGTAGATCACCGCGCCGACCAGCAGCGCGACCGCGCCGGCGATCAGATTCTTCGCGCTGGCGCTGGCCAACAAGCCCAGCGACAGCACGATCGCGGCGACCGGAATCAGCGGGCCGCCGGGCAGGTGCAAGGCGCCTTCGCGATCGCGATGACGCTTTTGCAGCACCAGCACCGACACCGCGGTGCCGATGTAGGTGCACAGGCGCGCGACCACCGACAACAGCGCCAGTTGCTGGAACGAGCCAGTCAGCGCCAGCACCAGCGCGATCACGCCGATGAACAGCACCGCCCGCGCCGGTGTGTGGAAGCGCGGATGGATCGCGCCGAGCCAGCGCGGGCCGTAGCCGTCCTGCGACAAGGCCAGCAGATAACGCGGCCCCATCATCACCGTGTTGCTGTTGGTGCCCAGGATCGAGATCGCCGCGCCGATGGTCAGCACCAGCGCCAGGCCGGTGCCGCTGAAGTGGGCGGCGGCTTCGGCCAAAGGACTGGACGATGTCGCAATATCAGGCAGCGTCCCCAGCGCGACGAGCTGCACGGTGAAGTAAATGATCGTGACCAAGGTGATCATCGTCAGCAACGCGAACGGCACGTCGCGGCGCGGATTGCGGTACTCGCCCGCCGCCGCCGGCAGATTCTCGAACCCGGCGTAGGCGAACAGCAGCAGCAACGCGGCCTCGCCGAGATTTTCCATCTTCAGCGGCGCATCGGAATGCAGCAGCGTGGGATCGAAGTAGAACGCGCCGATGGCGACGAACAACACCAGCGGCACCAGCTTGCCGATCGCCAGCGCCACGCCCGCGCGCGCCGCGGTACGCACGCCCCACACGTTGATCAGCACCAGCAGGCCCAGGGAACCGGCGACCACGAACAACCGCGCCGGCCCGCCCTTGGCCGCCGGCCAGAACAGCGCCACCGCCTCGGCCAGGCCGTTGCTCAGCGAAGCGGCGGTGGAGATGCGCGTGACCAGCAGCATCCAGCCCACTTCGAAACCGGCGAACGGGCCGAAGGCTTCGCGTGCATACAGATAGCCGCCGCCGGGTTGGTCGAAATAGCTCGCGGCCTGGGCGTAGCACAGCACCAGCAGCGCGACCGCGAAGCCTGCCAGCAGCACCGCCCACAGGCTGGACGGGCCGAGCAGCAGCGCGGCGGTGGCCGGCAACAGATAGATGCCGCTGCCGATGACGTCGTTGATCGACAGACCGACGATCTGCCAACGGCTGACGGCGCGCAGGGTGTTGGGATGATCGGCCGAGGTTTCGGGACGGGAGGACGGAACGGACGCGCGCGACGGCGTCGGCTGGCTCGGCGGCTGGCTCAAAAGGTGGTTCCCCTCGCTCGATGGCGTGCGGCGCGCGGCGCCGCTGTGATCGCACCATAGGCCGAGTCGGCGGCGGGTTTCAATCCGCAGCGCGGCATGGCGATATAAGCCGGGCGTGGGCGTGGCGGCGAGGGCGGTGGGTTCGGGTGGTGGCGAGGCGAGTGCGCGCGGCGGTTCGGCGCGGATGCGGCGAAGGTGATCGCGGCGTTCGATCGTTGCGAGCATCGCGTCCGCCGCGGTGTGGCTTCGGCATCGCCCCACGCGCGGTGCGAACGCCAAGCGAGCGTTCCGCGACGACGCGAGCCACCGCCGTCATCCGGAAACCACCGCACAGCGCTGTGTACGTAAACGTTTTGTTTTGTTCAGCCGCACGCGCCGCCGCGCGATGCGCGCAAACGAGGCATGGTTCACGCTTTCGCGCTGTTCATGCCGCGCGGCTAACGCAAGTCGGCGCGCACCGGGTTAAGGAAACGTAGCGGACGCCGGCTTCGCATCCGTTCGCGTTCATGCCGATGACGGCAGTGTGCAGCGCGTGCCGTCGCTTCCCCCGGCACGCGTAACCGGCGAGCGGCCGGGCGATCCCGGTGTTCCCCCGCACCGCGTCCGCCGTCGCCGCGACTGGCAGTCCGGCCGCCGTTCGGCCCCGCGAACCCGGCCCATTCCTGGAGGTAACCGCTCTGATGAAGATCGACATCCGCAACGCGCTGTACGTAACGGCCGCCGTGGCCACGCTTTCGCTCGCCGCCTGCGCGAGCAAGGGCGGGACCACCGACGCGCCGGCCGCGTCCACCGCGCCACCGGCGACCGACGCCGCGCCCGCAGACGCCACCGCCACGCCGCCGTCGAACGGCGGCGGTTCCGGCGGCTGAGGCCTGGCAGGCGGCGCGAGGATCGGGCCTGCGCCCGCTCCTCGCGCCGCCGTCGTCGCATCACCCGGGCGGCCATGGGGCCGCCCGTCGTTTATCCGCTCTGGCGCGCCTTTCCACCCGCCGGCCCTGAACGAAAAGCGCCGCCGCCTGAACGCGCCGGCCGCCTACGTGAACGCCACGCCGCGACCCTGACCTGTGGCGCTGGTGTAGCGGCCGCGCCGCCCTAAAATCGCGGCTCATGAACGCGCGCCCGCCCCGTCCCGCCCTGCGCATCGCCGCCGCCCTCGTGCTGCTGGCGCTGAGCGCCGGTGCGCAGGCGCGCACCGTGTATCGCTGCGTGCGCGACGGCACCGTCAGCCTTGCGACCGCGCCGGAACCCGGTTCGCGCTGCACGCCGAAAGAGATCGACGACAACGCCGTGAAGCTGCCCAATCTGTGGGGCGAGATGGGCGTGATCAACGGCAATCTGTACGAGCGCCAGCAGGACGGCAAGACCGTCTACAGCACGCGCAAGCTGCCGGGCTCGGTGCGGGTGATGGGCTTCACCGTGGAAACCCCGCCGGGCGAACCGGCGCATCCGGGCCTGGGCAAGGTCGGCAAGCCGCAACTGGACAAATTTCCCGCGCAGTTCCGAAGCGCCGCCAAGGCCAACGGCCTGGACGATGCCTGGCTGCGCGCGATCGCGCACGCCGAAAGCGGCTTCGACGCCAAGGCGGTGTCGAACAAGGGCGCGCAAGGGGTGATGCAGTTGATGCCGGACACGGCGAAGGAATACGGCGTCGCCGATCCGTTCTCCTCGGCCGAATCCATCAACGCCGGCGCGCGCCACATCAAGTCGCTGATGCGCCGCTATCACAACGACCTGACCCTGGTCGCGGCCGCCTACAACGCCGGCATCGGCACGGTCGCGCGCTTCGGCGGCGTGCCGCCGTATCGGGAAACGCAGGAATACATCGCCAAGGTGCAGGCGCTGCATCAGCGCTATCAGCTGGCGATGGGGACGCGTAAGCCTGAGTTGCGGGCGGCGCAGTGAAGCAGAAAAGAGTGGAGAGGAGTGAGGAGTGAGTTGAAGCGGGGCGGTTTTATTGTGGTCGGGAAAAAAGCGGGCCGAAGCCCGCTTTTTTATTTGGGGGATGGAGGTGGCGGCCGAAGCGTCTTATCCGCCTTAACTCACTCCTCACTCCTCTCCACTCGTTCCTGCTTCAAATCGGCGTTAACCGCAACAGCCGCGCATTGGTCCCGTCTTCAAGCAGCCAGACATCGCCGTTGGGCCCTTGCTCGACTTCGCGAATGCGCTTGCCCATCGGATAGCGCTCGGCTTCGGCGGCGGTGTTGCCGTTGAAGCGCACCCGCACCAGTGCCTGCGAAGCCAGGCCGCCGATCAGGCCGCTGCCGCTCCAGTTGGGGAAGCGCGTGCCCGAATAGATGACGAAGCCGGCCGGCGCGATCACCGGGTTCCACCACGCTTCGGGCGCGTTGAGATCCGGACGTGTGCTGTGGCGCGGGATCGGCGTGCCGTCGTAGTGATCGCCCTGCGACACCAGCGGCCAGCCGTAGTTGGAGCCGCGTTCGATCAGGTTGAGTTCGTCGCCGCCCATCGGCCCCATCTCGTGGATCCACAGCTTGTTCTGCGCATCGAAGGCGATGCCGAGCAGATTGCGGTGGCCGTAGGACCACACCGTCGCGGCGACGCCGCCGCGGCTGTAGAAGGGATTGTCGCTGGGCACGCTGCCGTCGTCGTTGAGACGGATCACCTTGCCCAGCGGCGAATTCAGATCCTGCGCCGGATCGAATTTCTGCCGCTCGCTGGAGGTGATCCACAGCTTGCGGTCAGGACCGAAAGCGAGGCGATGGCCGTAGTGATTGCTGCCGGTGACCTTGGGTTGGCGCCACAGCACCTGCAGATTGCTCAGCGAACCGCCGCTGCTGGTGAGGGTGAGCTTGGCGCGCGCGACGGTGGCGCCGGCGGTGCCGCTGGTGCTGCCTTTCTCGGCATAGCTGATGTAGATCAGGCCGTTGGTGGCGTAGGACGGATGCAGGATCACATCGCCGAAACCGCCCTGGCCGCCGTAGGCCACCGCCGGCACGCCGGTGATGGTCTGCGCGGTGCCGCCGATGGTCAGCACTTTGAGCACGCCGCGTTTTTCGGTGACCAGCAGGCGGCCGTTGGGCAGGAAGGTCATCGCCCAGGGTTCGTTGAAGCGCGCGACTTCGGTCGCGGTGAACGGATTGGCCTTGGCGGCCTGCGCGGTTGCGGCATCGTCGCGTGCTTGCGCCGCCGGCGCGGCGAACGCGGCCAGCAGCGCGCTGGAACACAGCAGGGAGAGCGTCGAGCGTTTCATTGCGGTTCTCCGGCTTGAGCATGGGGGTGAAGCCGGGCCGAGAGTGCCATCGAAGCCGGAGCGTTCTTGCGACCGGCTCGGCAGTTCGCGGCGCACGGGCGTGCACCGCCCGCGATCTTCAACCGCGATCACGCGCGCAATGAGGCTTGCGCGCTAGGAAATCGTAAGCATGCGAGATCGCGCCGCGAACGCGGCCACATCGATGCTGCACTGGCATCACGCGATCTATGCCGCTGCGCTAAGCGAACGCGGCCAACGAATCGAACGGCAGGATTTCCGCGCCGATGGTGTTGGCGAGCATGCGCGCTTCGGCGTGGGTGAGCACTTCGCGATCGCCGTCGATCACCACCAGGATGCGGCCGGCCTGGATATGCGCGTCGAACTTGCGCCGGATCGGATCGGGCAGGGAAGAACCCACCAGCGCCGAAGCCCAGCATCCGACCATCGCGCCGGCCACGGTCGCCGCGGCGGCGCCGGCGATGGTCAGGCCGATCGGCGCGATCACCACCGCCAGCAATCCGGCCAGCAGACCGGCGGCGCCGCCGTAACCGGCGCCGCGCACCGCGGCGGGCATGAGGTCGGTGTCGGCTTCGCGGCGTTCGTTGGGAATCGATTCGAGTTCGATGTCCGCACGCGCGATCAGAAGAATGTCGTTGTCGTGCACGCCGGCCTCGCGCGCGGCGTCCATCGCCGCTTGCGCAGTGGCCAGATCGGGGGTGCTGAACACATGGCGGGTTTTCATGCTTGCTCTCCGCGCGCGGCCGCCGTGGGCGCCGTCGGTCAGCGCCGTTCGCACCGGAGGGGCACGGCGGCTGGTGCCAGCCCGGGCCATGTCGCTCAGCGTCCGCCCGGGCGGGTTAGTGCCGGGTGAACGGCGCGACGCTTGTCGCGACCGGCGGCGCCGGCGTGCGGGCAGGGTGGGAATGCGGCGGCTCACGCGACTGCGCGCGGCGCCGTATCGCCGCCCGGATTTTCCGTCGCGCCGCGGATTTTCGCCCTGACCGCCAGGCATGAAGAACGTCACTGGACGCGGCCGGTTTCGCGCCGCATCCTGCGCCAGCCACCGCTGCCGGAGTCCGCCATGTTGCCGAGCGCCGAAGTCTTCTGCCCGTATTGCGGCGAACCGATCGAACTGATCATCGACGACTCCGCCGGCGATCAGCGTTATATCGAAGATTGCCAGGTGTGCTGCCGCCCGATCGTGGTCGCGGTCAGCCTGGACGAGGACGGCGAGCCGCGTGTGGACGTGTTCGGCGAGGACGAGGCATGAGGCCTGCGCGCATGTATTTTTCTGCGCTCGCGTTGGCCGTATTCGCCAGCGCATTCGCGGCTCACGCCGCCGCCAGCGTCGAGCAATGGAGCCCGCCTCGCATCGCCAGCGATCAGTTCGAATCGCATCCGGCCTTCGACCCGCGCAACGGCGATCTGTACTTCGTGCGCAGCCGTCCGGATTTCAGCGGCTGGCGCATCCTGATGAGCCATTGCGGCAGCGACGGCTGGTCCGAGCCGGTCGAGCCGCCCTTCGCCGGCGACGGCGTCGAAGCCGATCCGTGGTTCAGCGCCGACGGCCGCACCTTGTATTTCATTTCCTCGCGCAGCCCCGACGGCAAGCCGCCCGCGGCCGGCGCCAAGCGCAAGGACCTGGATCTGTGGCGGGTGGATCGCGATGCGAAAGGCCGTTGGGGCCGTCCGCAGCGTTTGCCCGAACCTGTGAATTCGAAGGGCGCGGAATGGTTTCCGCGTCCCGCTCCGGACGGCTGGCTGTACTTCGGTTCCACCAACCGGCCCGGCGGCCTGGGCATGACCGACATCTGGCGCGCGCGCCAGGACAAGCGCGGCCGGTGGCGGGTGGAGAACCTCGGCCCCAACCTCAACACGCCCGGCGACGAATACGAGCCGCTGGTATCGGCCGACGGCCAGCGCATGGTGCTGATGGCCGGCGACGGCCTGTACGAAAGCAAGCGCACTGCGAAAGGTTGGTCGCCGCGGGTCAAGCTGGGCCCGGACATCGACGCCAGCGGCAGCGAGATCGGCGCGCTGCTGTCGCCGGACGGGCATTCGATGCTGTTCGCGCGCGATCTCAAGGGTAAGCAGTCGGGCGAGCTGTTCCTGTGGCGCGACGGCCACGGCGACGCCAATTGGCCGCCGCGCTGCCCGCGGCCGCGCTGAGGCCGCGGACGATGCCGGTCAAACCGCGCGCCGCCGCGGCATCAGGCGGCGAGGGCGAGGTCTTGCGCGTGCGCGCGCTCAATCGCGCTTTGCTGGCGCGGCAGTGCTTGCTCGAACGCAGCGCGCAATCGCCGTTGCAGATGATCGAGCGCTTGATCGGCCTGCAGGCGCAGGCGCCGAATCCTCCGTACCTGGGGCTGTGGACGCGCCTGCGGAAATTTTCGCTGGACGATTTGTCGCAGGCCATGCACGCGCGCCGGATCGTGCGCGCGACGATGATGCGCGGCACCTTGCATCTGGTCAGCGCGGACGATTACCGCGCCTTGCGTCCGGTGCTGCAGCCGGTGCTGCGGCGTCTGTCGATGCAAAGCGCGCACGCCAAGGCCCTCAACGGTCTCGACCTGGCGGCGGTGCGCAAGGCCGGCGCCGATGCTTTGCGCGAGCGGCCGCTCAGCGCGACCGCGCTGGGCGCGGCCCTGAGCGCGCATTGGCCGGCGCACGACTGCAACGAACTCGCGCTGTTGGTGCGCAGTGTCGAACCGCTGGTGCACGTGCCGCCGGCCGGGATCTGGGATTCGCACAAGGCGGCCAGCTTCGCCACCGCACAGGACTGGCTCGGCGCGGCCATTGCCGACGAAGCCGGCGATGCCGCGATCGAGACGATGCTGCTGCGTTACCTGGGCGCATTCGGCCCGGCCAGCGCGCGCGACGCCGCCGTGTGGTCGGGGTTGACCGCGACGCGTCAGCATCTGCAGCGGCTGCGTCCGCGATTGCGCGTGTTCCATGACGAAGACGGCACCGAGCTGTTCGATCTGCCTGATGCGCCGCGCCCGCACGAAGACACCCCGGTGCCGCCGCGGCTGTTGCCGGAATTCGACAACGTGCTGCTGGCGTATGCGCAGCGGGCGCGGATCCTGCCCGAAGCGCGGCGCGCCTCGGTGTTCACCCGCAACGGGCTGGTCGCCGCGACCGTGCTGATCGACGGTTTCGTTGGCGGCGTGTGGAAACTGCAGCGCGAGGCCGCCGCGGCGACCTTGACGATCACCCCGTTCAAGCGCCTGAGCGCGGCCGACCGCGCCGCCCTGGAACGCGAGGCCGAGGATTGCCTGCGCGTGGCCGCGCCGGAGCAGGCGCGGCGCGAGGTGCGGTTCGCGGCGGTGCACAAGTAACCGCGCGCGGCGAAACTGTCCGGACGCAGTCGACATCCGATCCGGCGAACATTCGAAGCCGGCCGCCGCGGCACATACCGCAGCGCATCGAAGGCCGTTGACCGGCGCATTCGTAAACGTTGTGTTGCGTTCAGCGAATTCGCGCCGGCCGCGCGCCGTGCAATTGCCGGCGCAGGTCACGTTTTGCGGCCTCTGCGCGGCGAAGCGGCGGCCGGCCTAACGCGCGCGCGCCGCGCTGTGGTTAAGCGAACGTAGCTTTAACACCCGCGCGCTCCGTTTCGTTCAGAAGCGCGAGGGCAAGGTTGGGGCCGTGCGGTAAGCCTCACTGCGCGAACAAGCCGAACCAGTCCCAGGTAACGCAACCGCGCGGCTCAGCACATTCATTCCAGGAGAACCGACATGAATTTCAAGCATAAGTCCCGCAAGCCGATGATCCTCGCGATGGCTCTGGCCGCCACCTTGTCGGCGCCGCTCGCCTTCGCGCAATCGGCCGGCGAACAGGCGCCGCCGAGCAGCGATGCGGCGACCGCGGCCAGCGCGGCGCAGGACGCCGGCGCTGCCACCGCCGCGCAGCCGGCGGCGGCTCCGCAGAAGAAGAGCTGGGCCGATGTGGACGGCGACAAGGACGGCAATCTGAGCAAGACCGAGGCCGCCGCGGTACCGGCGCTGGGTCAGGTGTTCGATCAGGCCGACTCCGACGCCAACGGCTCGCTGACGCCGGACGAATACAAGAATTACGTCGCCAAGGTCCAATCCAACGGCGGCGGCAAGAAGGGCGGCTGATTCCGGGCCGCACCCTTGGGGTGCAGGAGTTCCTGCGTTGTGTGAAGGGCGGCTTCGGCCGCCCTTTTTTTGTCCGCGCGCGCGGCGATGCGGGATAATGCCGGCATGAGCGCTTCCCCCATCCGCATGGTCGGCTTCGACGCCGACGACACCCTCTGGCGCAGCCAGGATTACTTCGACCAGGCCCAGCTCGATTTCGAGCGCATCGTCGGCGCCTACGTCGATCTGCACGACTCGCGCCTGCACGAGCGCCTGTACGCCATCGAGAAAAGCAACATCGGCGTGTTCGGCTACGGCGTCAAAGGCATGACCTTGTCGATGATCGAGGCGGCGGTGGAGATCACCTCCCAGCGCATCAGCGCGGCCGATCTGCATCGCATCGTCGAGCTGGGCAAGGACTTGCTGCGCCATCCGGTGGAGATCCTGCCGGGCATTCCCGAAGCGGTGACGGCCATCGCGGCCGAGTTCGAGGTGGTGCTGATCACCAAGGGCGATCTGTTCCATCAGGAAGCCAAGGTCAGGCAGTGCGGGCTGGCCGATCTGTTCCGGCGCATCGAGATCGTCAGCGAGAAGGACGTGGAAACCTACGCGCGCCTGCTGCGCGAGTTCGAGCTGCCGGCCTCGCAGTTCGTCATGGTCGGCAATTCGCTGCGGTCGGACATCGCGCCGGTGCTGGCGCTGGGCGGATGGGGCATTCATGTCCCGTATCACACCACCTGGGCGCACGAGAACGAGGCGGACATCGCCGCCGACGCGCCGCGCCTGCGCCGGGTGGAGCAGGCGGCGCAGCTGCCGCAGACGGTGCGCGAGCTGGCCGCGATCGCGGCGAACTGAACGGCCGCTCACACAATCCGACGGCGGCGCCTTCCGGGGCGGAATCGTTAAAAACCGGTTCACTGTCGCGGGCTCACAGTCGCACCGTGCCTGCCGACGATGCAGGCGTCCCAGGAGCCCCGCCATGACCGCTTTCTCTCGCTGGCTTGCACCCGCCGTACTCGCCGCCGGTTTCGGCGCGGTGGCGACGGCGTTGCCGGCGCCGGCCCGTGCCGACGATCAGCTGGCCCGCGTGATCGTCGATATCGCCGACGTGATCGTGCGCAACAACACCCCCTACTACCGTTACGGCAACTACGGTTACGCCGACCGCCTGGTAGTGGTCCGCGACCGCTGGGGCCGCCCGACCTATTACCGCAACGTCCCGCGCTACGTCGATTACCGCTACCGCCCGGCGCCGCAGCCGCGTTACTACGGCTACAACCGCTACGACGACCATCGCGGCTATTACGACCGCGACTGCAACCGCCACGGCAAGTGCCGCAGCACGTACTACGACGCCCGTTACGACAATCGCTACGACAACCGTTACGACAATCGCTACTACGACCGTCATGACGGACGCGGTCACGGCAACGGCCGCGGTAACGGCCATTGGCGCCACGACGATTGATTCAGGCGTCCGATCGGGCGTGTGATTCACGCCCGTGATCCGAGCGCTGGCCGAATCGCTCCGGCCGTCACCCTCAACCCCGCGACGGCGCCCCACGGCGCCGTCGCCGTTTCGGTCGGCGCGTTCGGCCGGATGGTCGGGCCGGCGCCGCCGCCACTGTCGGAACCGGCAGGCGTCGCGGTCATCGCGCGGTGGTAGCCTGCGCTTCCGTTGCTGCCGCCGTTCGCGGCAGCGTTCCCACCATGAGCTCAGATCCTGTGAGGTTCGCCATGCGCATCGATAGCGAAGGTTCCGCCATCCGTACCGTTTCCACCCGCCGCGCGCCGCGCGCGCTGCTCGCGGCGCTGTTGCTGGCGGCGATCGCGGTGCCGGGCGCGGCCTCGGCGCACGGCACCATCACCTGCAAGCTCAAGTTCTCCATGTCCGGCTGGTCGGTGTTCTACAAGACCTCCTCCGGCCGCGGCACCATCAGCTGCAGCAACGGCCAGAGCATGGCGGTGAAGATCAGCGCCAAGGGCGGCGGCCTGACGGTCGGCAAGTCGCGCATCGACCACGGCACCGGCGAGTTCTCCGGCGTGCACGGCATCAGCGACACCCTGGGCAACTACGCCACCGCCGAAGCGCATGCCGGCGCGTCCAAATCGAGCAAGGCCCAGGTCATGACCAAGGGCGAGGTCTCGCTGGCCTTGGCCGGCACCGGCCAGGGCTGGGATCTGGGCGTGGCTTTCGGCAAGTTCACGATTTCGCGCTGACGCGGCGCGCTCGGTGGCTGGCGGATGAACGCGCGCGCGCCCGGCGGTTTGATCCGGGCGCATCGCCCCCGATCTAGTACTTGGTTGAGTCGATAGCCACCGCCCGCTGCGCGATCGCAGACGCCATAGGACCGACGGTCCGAGGGAGCCCGCCATGACCGACAAACTCAAGACCCGTTTCTTCGCCCTGACCGCGTCCGTAGTGGCCTTGCTGGGCGCGTCCGCGCATGCGCAGGACCTGCCGGCGGGCTGGGACCCGCGCAGCGGCGACGGCTGGGTCGATGCGTGGTTGGGCGACATCAGCCGCTACGGCGCGCGTTATCGCGAACCGTTCGTGGACGAGATGGTTCGCTACTACGGCGCGCCGCGCGAGTTGGTCAGCGATCTGCTCGACCGCCGCCACTGGACGCCGGGCGATGTCTACTACGCCTGCGCGATCGCCCAGGTGCTGGGCCGTCCCTGCCGCTACGTGGTGGACGAGTGGGACCGCGATCATGTCGAAGGCTGGGGCGGGGTGGCGCTGCGGCTCGGGGTGAAGCCCGGTTCGAACGAGTTCCACAAGCTCAAGCGCGGCTTCGTGCCGACCTACGACCGCTGGGGCCGGCCGATCGTCATCGACAGCGAATTGCGCCGCGATTTCCCCAATCGCCCGTATCGCGATTACGCCGATGCCGCGCCGGTCAAGGGCAAGGCCGGCAAGGACGGCGGCGACAAAGCCCACGGCGGCAAGGATAAGGACAAGGCCAAGCCGGGCAATCGCGGCCACGGCAAGGCGCCGGGGCAGGGCTGAGCGCGGCGGTTGACGTGATTCCGGATGACGGCGGCCGCGAGGTCGCCGTTTTTGTTCGCGCGTTTGCCCGGCGCGAAAGTTCGCGCGCCCAGGTGGCGCCGGCGCGCCGCCCGGCGGCTATCATCGCCCCATGAACGACTCCTCCTCTTCCGCCAACCCCACCCCGATCGAGATCGTCGGCGAGGTGCGCATCGTCGGCTTCCATCCGCGCTGGCGCGAGGATTTCGCCCGCCTCAACATCGAATGGCTGGAGCGCTGGTTCAAGGTCGAACCGGTCGATCGCGAAGTGCTCGGCGATCCGCAGACTCATCTGCTCGACGGCGGCGGCCGGGTGTTGTTCGCGGTGGACGGCAGCGATCGCGTGCTCGGCACCGTCGCCCTGCTGCGTCACGACGACGGCCTGGTCGAGCTGACCAAGATGGCGGTGGAACCGGCGCTGCGCGGCGGCGGCATCGGCCGCAAGCTGATGCACGGGGCGATCGAAGCGTTCGTGCAGATGGGCGGGCGCGAGCTGTTCCTGGAATCGAGCAAGAAACTCGGGCCGGCGCTGAAGCTGTACGAAAGCGTGGGCTTCCGCCATCACCCGGCGCCGCGGCCGGGCTCGCATTACCAGCGCGCCGATGTGTACATGATCTGGGAACCCGACTCGGCGAAGTGACTCGCCGCGACAGTTGCCGGATTGATACGGCTCAGGCGACCACTTCGTCTTCCTGCCGCTGCTGCAGATCCCACATCTGCGCATACACCCCGTCCATCGCCAGCAGCTGGCTGTGGGTGCCGCGTTCGAGGATGCGGCCGGCGTCCATCACCAGGATCTGGTCCGCATCCATCACCGTCGATAGGCGATGGGCGATCACCAGGGTCGTGCGGCCCACCGCGAGCCGGTCCAGTTCGTCCTGGATCGCGCGTTCGGACTTGGAATCCAGGGCCGAGGTGGCTTCGTCGAAGATCAGGATCGAGGGGTTCTTCAGCAACGCGCGCGCGATCGCCACGCGCTGCTTCTCGCCGCCCGACAACTTGAGGCCGCGTTCGCCGACCGGGGTTTCGTAACCGTCGGGCAGGCCGACGATGAAATCGTGGATGTGCGCGG
Source organism: Lysobacter sp. TAB13 (assembly GCF_052113885.1). Lineage (NCBI taxonomy): Bacteria > Pseudomonadati > Pseudomonadota > Gammaproteobacteria > Lysobacterales > Lysobacteraceae > Lysobacter > Lysobacter sp. TAB13. The sequence continues at coordinate 20,972 of NZ_JBFRDR010000025.1, forward strand.
CGCGCGCCGCCGCTTCGACGTCGGCGTCCTGCGCTTCGGGCCGGCCGTAGCGGATGTTGTAGCCGATGGTGTCGTTGAACAGCACCGTGTCCTGCGGAACGATGCCGATCGCGCCGCGCAGCGAGGACTGGGTCAGCGCGCGCAGATCGCGGCCGTCGATATCGATCGCGCCGCTGTCGATGTCGTAGAAGCGGTACAGCAACCGCGCCAGCGTCGATTTGCCCGAGCCCGAATGGCCGACCACCGCGACGGTGGCGCCGGCGGGAATCTCGAAATCGATGCCGCGCAGGATTTCGCGGCGGGTGTCGTAGCTGAAATGCACATCGCGGAACGCCACGCTGGGCTGCGCCGCGGTCAGCGTCTGCGCGTCGGGCGCATCGCGCACGTCCTGGCGTTCGTCGAGCAGGCCGAACAATCGCTCCATGTTGGTCAGGGCCTGCTTCACTTCGCGGTACATCATGCCGAGCATGAATAACGGCGCCGACAGCTGCAGCAAGTAAGCGTTGACCAGCACCAAGTCGCCGACCGTCATCGTGCCCTCGACCACGCCGTGCGCGGCCAGCCACATCATCGCCGTCACGCCCAGCGCGACCACAAGGCTCTGGCCGAGATTGAGCACCGCCAGGGTCTTGATCGACATCACCATGGAATTTTCCACATGGCGCAGGTTGTCGTCGTAGCGGCGCGCTTCGTGTTCTTCGTTGTTGAAGTACTTCACCGTCTCGTAGTTGAGCAGCGAATCCACCGCGCGTTCGTTGGCGCGGGTATCGGCCTCGACCTGCGCGCGGTAATAACGCGTGCGCCATTCGGTCACCGAGAACGTCCACGCGCCGTAGAGCACCAGGGTGCCGACAGCGACCGCGCCGAAGCGCCAGTCGTAGATCCACACCAGCACCGTGGTTACCATCGTCACTTCCAGCAGCACCGGGACGATGGTGTAGATGGTCCAGTCCAGCAGATCGGCGATCGAGCTGCCGCCGCGCTCGACATCGCGGGCGACGCCGCCGGTGCGGCGGGCGAGGTGGAATTTCAGGCTCAGCCCATGCAGATGCCTGAACACCTGCAAGGTCACCTGGCGCGAGGTGCGCGCCATGACCCGCGCGAACACCACCTGGCGCAGTTCGGTGAACAAGGTCACGCCGATGCGCGCGATGCCGTAGGACAGCAGCAGGCCGACCGGCAGCAGCAGCGGGGTCACCGGCACGTTGAGGCGGTCGATCAGATGCTTGAGCGCCAGCGGCACGTACAGATTGACCAGCTTGGCCGCAAGCACCATCGCCAGCGCCAGCGCGATCCGGCCCACGTAGGGCCGCAGGTACGGCAGCAGCGAGGCGATCACCGACCATTCGCTGCGCCGCTCGCTGGCGCGCGCGACCGGCGCGGCCCCGTCGGTGGGATTGTCGGCGGCGGGCGTCTGGACGGGCGGGATGGCGGTCATGCGGTCCTTGGCGGGCGGTGGCGGCTGAGGATAGAACCTCAAGCGCGCTTGCGGTCAAGCCGAAAGCGGCGCGACCGCGGCGGCGCGCTCGAAAAGCGCGGGCGAGGCATGGCATCCTGGGCGCGGCCGCGCGCCGCCGCAAGGCGCCGCGCTTGTGCGATCCGCCGCGCCGGCATGGCCGCCGGGGCGGTGACTGGAACCAACCGCAGTCGATCAGCCGTATCCGAGCAAGGAGCAATGCAGGCATGACAGCCGTGAAAGGCGGATTCGCCGCCGTGATGTCCGTGGTGACGCTGTGGATCGGTGCGGTCGCCGCCGCGCCGCAACAGATGCGCCCGCCGGGCGACTTCGAGGTCTTTCCCGATCCGGCCGCGCTGCCGAAGGAGCCCTCGCTCAGCGCCTGCTTCCTGCTGTTCGACGTCAACGGCGGCGAAGTCCGGCGTTCGCCCGCGCAAGGCTGCGCGCGCCGGGTCGCGCCGGGAGAGACCTTCGAGATCGCCGCCAATCTGGCCGGCCTGGACGCGGGCACGGTGCGCGGCAACGCCGCGACCCGCGGCGCGCAGAACCTGGAAGCGGCCCTGGGCTATGCGCCGCCGGGCGATGCGCGCGAACTGGTGCAGAACCTGGGCGCCGGCCGCATGGGCGAGTACCTGAGCCGATTCACCTACGGCAACGCCGACACCCGCAGCGGCGGCGAGTACTGGAACGGCGGCTCGCTGGAAATTTCGCCCAGCGAACAGATGCATTTCCTGAGCCGTCTGTTCCGCAACGAATTGCCGGCCAGCCGTCAGGCCATGACCGAAGTGCAGTCCATGCTGGGCCCGCCGCCGGAAGTGATGGTCGGCCGCAACGGCGTGGCGGTCGTGCGCGTCCCGCGGATCGGCGACACCTCGGTGATCGGCAAGAGCGCTTCGCTGGTGGTCGGCAATGAAGCCATCAGTTGGCAGGTCGGCCAGATCGATCGCGGCAGCCGCCGCTTCGTCTTCGTCAGCTGCGTGACCGGGCCGCGCAGTCTGCCGCGCAACGCCGCGGCGGTGTTGGCGGCGGCCGAGTTGCGCAACGGCGGCGCGCTCTAAAACAACCCGCACGCGAACGGCGGCGCGGACGATCCGCGCCGTCGCCTCAGTCCCGCGCCTTCACCCGCTCCCAATCCAGCCCGAACCGCGCCAGATACTTGCGCAGCCGGTCGGCATCGTTGCTGCTGGCCTTGCTTGCGCGCGACACCGCGAACAATTCGCGGCCGGCTTGCGACAGGTTCTTGGCCTGAGCGCATACGCGCAGCACGTCCTCCAGTTGCACGCGCTCGAAACGGTCCAGGCGCGCGGCGTCTTCGCCGAGCACGCGTTCCAGCGCCGAGGCCTGCGTCGGCGCGCCGTGCCATTGCCGGCGCAGGCGCGCGATCTCCTCTTCGACCAGATCGATGCGGATGCGTCCGCCTTCGGCCAGGGTCGCCAGACGCATCACCGATGCGCCCAGATCGCGGAAGTTGCCGCTCCAGCTGGCCTCGCCGCCGCGGGCGAAGGCGAGATAACGTTCGCGCGCTTCCTTGTTGAACATGACCCGCTGGTGGTTCTCGCGCGAATGCCGTTCGAGTTCGAAATCCAGATTGGGCTCGATGTCTTCCGCGCGCTCGGCCAGGCCGGGCAGGCGGTAGGTCCACAGATTCAGCCGCGCCAGCAAGTCCTCGCGGAAACGGCCTTCCAGCACCGACACCTGCAAGTCTCGGTTGGTGCCGGCGATCAACTGGAAATCGCTTTCGACTTCCTTGTCGCCGCCGACCGGCAGGAAGCGTTTCTCCTCCAGCGCGCGCAGCAGCATGGCCTGTTCGTCCAGGCCCAGTTCGCCGATTTCGTCCAGGAACAGCAGGCCCTGGTGCGCCGAACGCAGCAGACCGGCGCGATCGGCCGAAGCGCCGGTGTAGGCGCCCTTGATATGGCCGAACAAGGTGCTCATCGCGCCGTCGCCGCGCAGCGTCGCGCAGTTGACCTCGACGAAACGCCCCGGCAGTTGATGCTTCTGCTTCTTCAGATCGAACACCCGCCGCGCCAGCTGGCTCTTGCCGGCGCCGGTCGGGCCCATCAGCAGCATCGGCGACTTCGAGCGCGTGGCCACCGTTTCGATCTGCTCGATCATGCGGTTGAACGCGGGATTGCGCGTGGCGATGCCGCTCTTGAGCAGGTCGCGATCGTGCAGGCGCTGCTCGGCGAAACGCTGGGCGATGCGGTCGTAGCGCGACAAGTCCAGATCGATGAGGGCGTACGAACCCGGGTCGGTGCCTTTTTGTTTGCGCGGCGGCGCGGTCTGCAGCAGGCGACCGGGGAACAGGCGGCTTTCGGTGAGCAGGAACCAGCAGATCTGGCTGACGTGGGTGCCGGTGGTGATGTGGACGTAGTAGTCCTCTTCCTCGGGGTGGAAGTCGTAACCGCGCACGAAGTCGTCGAGCACGCCGTAGACGGCTTCGAAATCCCACGGATCGGCGAGGAAGGTGTCGTGGCGACGGACGCGGGTCTCCGGCGAGACCTGGGCCAGATCCTCGCCGACCTGATGGGCGAGTTGAGCAAAGCGGCGCTCATCGACCAGCAGCTCCAGCCGGTCGAGCAGGAAATCCTCGTGCATGCCCAGCGACACCGTCGGCCGCCACTTCTCCCAGCGGCCCGGGCCATAGCCGGCCGCATCGAGCTGGGTGCCGAGCATGCCGATCACTACTTGGCGTTTCATGGTGATCCGATTGGATAGATTCTTATCCTTAAGTATAGATATTTTAAGACTGAGAAAGGCGACCGGAATCTGGATATTCAGTTAAATTCGTTTTAAATCAATATGATGATGCTCCGCCTTCGAAGTTGGCACGGCACTTGCTCTGGTACAGGCAAGTCCCCAACCGGAATGCCCCGATGGCCAACTTCAATCTCTTCGCTTCCGCCCGCGGCGCTTCGGCGCCGGCGGCCACCTCGCGCAACGAGGCCGGCGGCTTGGCCTATGCGCGTCGCCCGCAGACGGCGCTGGCGCTGTACGCGGCCACCGGTTGCTTGAACAACACCTACTACGCCAGCGCCGAGGAGCAGCTCGATCACGTGCTGAGTTTGTGCGCGCAGGTCGAGCCGGCCTTCGTCGCCAAGACCGCGATCCACACCCGCCAGCGCGGCCATATGAAGGACATGCCGGCGCTGTTGCTGGCCAGCCTGACCACCCGCGACGGCGCCGCGTTCGAGCGCGCGTTCGGCCGGGTGATCGACAACGGCCGCGTGTTGCGCACGTTCGTCCAGATCGTGCGCAGCGGCCGGATCGGTCGCAAGTCGCTGGGTTCGCAGCCCAAGCGCCTGGTGCGGCAGTGGTTGGACAACGCCTCGGTGGAGCAGTTGCTGGCCGCGGCGATCGGCCAGCAGCCCTCGCTGGCGGACGTGATCAAGATGGTCCACCCCAAGCCGGCCGATGCCGGGCGCGCGGCGCTGTATGCGTGGCTGATCGGCAAGCCGTTCGACGAAGCGGCGCTGCCGGCCAAGGTGCGCGCATTCGAGGCCTTCAAGCGCTCGACCGATGCGCCGATGCCGAAGCTGCCGTTCCAGTACTTCACCTCGCTGCCGTTGAGCGTGGCGCACTGGACCCAGTTGGCGCGCACGGTGTCGTGGCAGACGTTGCGCATGAACCTCAACACCTTTCAGCGTCACGGAGTGTTCGCCGACCCGGCGGTGGTGACCGAGATCGCCGCGCGTCTGGCCGACGCCGATGAAATCCGCAATGCCCGCGTGTTCCCGTACCAGTTGTTGAGCGCGTATCACGCCGGCGGCGAATTGCCGGCGCCGATCATCGCCGCCCTGCAGGACGCGATGGAGATCGCGACTGGCCAGGTGCCGGCGCTGCAGGGCGAGGTGGTGGTCACGGTGGACGTGTCGGGTTCGATGGGGTCGCCGATCACCGGTTACCGCAAGGGCGCGACCAGCAAGGTGCGATGCGTGGACGTGGCGGCGCTGATCGCGGCGTGCATCCAGCGCAATCATGCGGCCGCGCGGGTGATGCCGTTCGACACCGAGGTGCGTGGGTTGCGGCTGAACCCGCGCGACAGCGTCACCACTCAGGCGGCGCAGTTGGCGTCGTTGTGCGGCGGCGGTACCGCGGTGAGCGCACCGCTGGCGCAGTTGAACCGGGAGAAGGCCAAGGTCGATCTGCTGGTGATGGTGTCCGACAACGAGAGCTGGCGTGATACCCGCAGCGGCGGCGCGACCGCGACGATGCGCGAGTGGGCGCAGATCAAGGCGCGTTGCCCGGATGCGCGGCTGGTTTGCATCGACTTGCAGCCGACCGCGACCAGCCAGACGGTCGAGTCGCCGGACGTGTTGCATATCGGCGGCTTCAGCGATGCGGTGTTCGATCTGTTGGCGGTCTACGCGGCGCAGGGCAGCGATGCCGCGCGCTGGGTCGAGCGGATCGGATCGATACCGTTGTAAGGCGGCGCAGGGATCGCGCCGCCGCGGCGCAAGGACGCGCCGCGACGCGAACGCAGGGAGCGCGTTCGCGAGGACGGGAGAGGATGCCCGTCCGCCGCACGCGCCAGGCAGGTGCGAGGCGGCACAGGATGCGGCCGGCGGACAATGGGGTCCGCCGGCCGGCTTCGAAGGATTTGAGTTTGTCGTTGTATTGCGAATGCTTGGCGAAACTACGCCTATCACGTGCCAGGTCGCGGGTTCGAGTCCCGCCCGCCCGCAAGGTCGGTAGCTCAGTCGGATAGAGCGGGAAAACGTTTCGTCGCCTTTTGTCGCAATGCAAGGACATCGGGTTTGCGAGTGGGTTCGGGTCGGACTGGATCGGCCCGGCCGTCGTACTGCGAATGCTTGCGAAACTACATCGGGACTTACAGGCGCGGGTTCGAATCCCGCCCGCCGCGAGGCGGTAGTTCAGCCGGGTAGAACGGTAGGTAAGTCGTTTCGCGGAAAGACTTGTCGCAGCGCGCCGGTTTCATGTTGTTCGAGCCGTGCGCTCATCGTTTCGCCGCTGTATCGCGAATGCTTGTGGAACTACATTTAATCCTGGTGTCGTGGGTTCGAATCCCGCCCGTTGCGAGACGGTAGCTCAGTCGGTAGAGCACAGAATGTTCCGCATCACCCTGGTCGCGATGCATCGGTTTTTGTTTCAAGCGCGTCACGACGCGAATGCGGGCGGAACTACAACCTCCAACGTCCCACGTTCCGCTTTTACTGGTCGCATCGTGCCACGCCCTTTACCGCCGCGAGCGGTCGCAACGCCCCGTGCGCTGAACAGCGCTGGCCGCGCGCACCGCAACGCTGCATCCTTCACTTTCCCGCCGGCCGCGAGCGCCGGCGGGAGGCAGGGCCGCAAGGCCCGCAACACAGAGAGTAAGACCATGAACGCCAATAGCAACGCCGAAGTCCATTACGACGTCATCAACGAGCCGGGCGCGGTGCCGATCAAGCACTGGACCCGCGGCGTGCCGCTGGAAGACGAGGCGCGCCGTCAGCTGCAGAACATCGCCAAGCTGCCCTTCATCCACCGCTGGGTCGCGGTGATGCCCGACGTGCACCTGGGCAAGGGCGCGACCGTGGGTTCGGTGGTGCCGACGGTGGGCGCGATCGTGCCGGCGGCGGTCGGCGTGGACATCGGCTGCGGCATGATCGCGGTGCGCACCACGCTGATGGCCGAGGATCTGCCGGACCAGCTCGGCGCAGTGCGCGCGGCGATCGAGAAGGCCGTGCCGCATGGCCGCACCGTCGGCCGCGGGCAGCGCGACAAGGGCGCCTGGGCGAATCCGCCCGAGGCCTCGTTGCAGCGTTGGGCCGGGCTGCACGAGGGGTTCGACCGCATCATCGCCAAGCATCCGAAGCTGGAGCGCAGCAACCACTTGAGCCATCTGGGTACGCTCGGCACCGGCAATCACTTCGTCGAGGTCTGCCTGGACGAGGAGAACCGCGTGTGGTTCATGCTGCACTCCGGTTCGCGCGGCGTCGGCAACGCGATCGGCAGCCACTTCATCGAGCTGGCCAAGCAGGACATGCGCCGCTGGATGATCAATCTGCCGGACCAGGACCTGGCGTATCTGCCCGAAGGCAGCGAGCACTACGACGACTACGTGTTCGCGGTCGAGTGGGCGCAGCAATTCGCCCGCAATAATCGCCAGATCATGATGCAGCACGTGGTCGAAGCGGTGCGCACGGTGATCGCCAAGCCGTTCCAGGCCCAGGCCGAGGCGGTCAACTGCCATCACAACTACGTCAACCGCGAGCATCATTTCGGCAAGGACGTATTGGTGACGCGCAAGGGCGCGGTGAGCGCGCGCAAGGGCGAGCTGGGCATCATTCCGGGCAGCATGGGCGCGAAGAGCTTCATCGTCCGCGGCCTGGGCAATGCGGACAGCTTCCATAGCTGCAGCCACGGCGCCGGCCGCGTGATGAGCCGCACCGAGGCGAAGAAGCGCATCAGCCTGGACGACCATGCCAAGGCGACCGCGCACGTGGAATGCCGCAAGGACGCCGACGTCGTGGACGAGTCGCCGGCCGCGTACAAGTCGATCGACGCGGTTATGGCCGCGCAGAGCGACCTGGTCGAGATCGTGCATACCCTGCGTCAGGTGGTGTGCGTGAAGGGTTGAGCGGCGGCGCCTCGGCGATCGCTTTTCGCAACGCACTGCGCGGCAATCGAAATCAGGTAACGGCACGGACCGTTCGCACAGGAAAGGAGTACGGGCGGCCGCAAGGCCGCTCACTGTCATGGATCGCAAGATGGAATTGATCGAAATCAGCGGGCAGGAAGGCGGCGGACAGCTGCTGCGCACCGCATTGAGCCTGAGCCTGTGCACCGGCACCGCGTTCGAGATGCAGCACATCCGCGCCAAGCGTTCGCGCCCGGGCCTGATGCGCCAGCATCTGACCGCGGTCGGCGCGGCGGCGCAGATCGGCCGCGCCCACGTCGATGGCGCGCAACTGGGCGCGACCACGCTGCGCTTCGTCCCCGGCCAGGTGCAAGCCGGGCGCTATCGTTTCTCGATCGGCACCGCCGGTTCGGCGACGCTGGTGCTGCAGACCGTGCTGCCGGCGCTGTGGTCTTGCGCGCAAGCTTCGGAGCTGATCGTGGAAGGCGGCACCCATAATCCGCTCGCGCCGAGCGCGGACTTCATCGCGCAGGCCTATCTGCCGGCGCTGCGCCGCATGGGCGTGGACACCACGTTCGCGTTGCAGCGCCACGGTTTCTTCCCCGCCGGCGGTGGCAGCGTGCAACTGCGTGTGTCGGGCGGCGCCCAGCTGGGCCAGTGCGCGTTCGATCAGCGCGACCCGGCGCCGCGCCTGGAGGCGACGGCGTTGTTGTCGGCCTTGCACGACCAGATCGGCTATCGCGAACTGCAGCTGATCGGCGAGCGCCTGAGCCTGGGCGAGGACGCCCTGCACCTGCGCCGCGCCGCCGATGCGCAAAGCCCCGGCAACGTACTGATGCTGCGCGTGAGCGGCGATGGGCAGCACACCGAGTTGTTCGACGCGCTCGGCGAACGCGGGATCAGCGCCGAACAGGTCGCCATCGGCGTGGTCAAGAAGGTCGAGAACTATCTGGCCTCCAGCGCCGCGGTCGGCGAGCACCTGTCGGACCAGTTGCTGTTGCCGATGGCGCTGGCCGGCGGCGGCGAGTTCACCACCGCCTTCATCAGCGATCACTTGTCCAGCAATGCGCGGCTGATCGAGAAGTTCCTGCCGGTGGAGATCGATTGGGTGCAGGTCGAGAAGCGTTGCTGGCGGGTGAAGGTCAGCTCTTGAAGGCCATCCGCCCAGAAGATCGCGGCGATCTTCCGGGCGGTTCGGCGCGCGCGCGAATCGCCGTGTTGCGGCCGAAGCCGATCAATAATCCGCCGGATTCGAACTGAAAGTCACCGGCACACTGACGCTCACGCAGCCGCCCACCGGCAGGACCACGCCCGTGACCGACACTGCGTTGCCGCCGGCCGCGCCGCCGCTGGCCGGGCAGGTGCCGAGCGTGGGGCCGCTGCCGGCGCAGCTCCATGGGCCGCTCAGGGTCACGCCGGGCGGCAGGGGGTCGGTGATGGTGGCGCCGTTGGCCGCGTCCGGTCCGGTCTGGTTGCAGGCGGTGATGACATACGTCGTGCTGCCGCCGGGCGTATACGTGGTGGGTACGTCGGCCTTGCTGATGCGCAGGCTCACCGCGGGGCGCACCACCGGCGTGCTCGGCGGTGTCGGGTCGGGGCACGGCGTGGCGATCGGGCAGTTGGCGTCGCCGCCGCCGCCCACGCGCGCGGTGTTGACCATGTTGCCGGAGGCGGCGAAATCGACGTTGACGGTGAAGCCGAAGGTGGAGCTGGCCGCCGCCGCGATCGCGGTGTTGCTGATGCACGTCAGCGTGTTGGAAGCCGCGGTGCAGGCCCAGTTGGCGGCGTTGGCGCCGCTCAGGGCGACCGTGCCGTCGGGAACGGTGAGGCCGGCCGGCAAGGTGTCGGTGACGGTGAGCTGGCCGATCGTGGCGATGGTGCCGCTGTTGCTGACCGCGATGTTGTAGGTGCCGGTGCTGCCGGCGGTGAACTGGGTCTGTGGCGTGGTCTTGTCGATCGCCAGGTTGATGCAGTCCACCGCGAAATTGACGCTGGCGGTGTTGTTGGTCGGATCGATGTCGCCGAAGCGGTCGGTCGCGGAGAAATCGACGGTGGCGGTATTGGGCACGGTGGCGTTGCACACCGCGTTGTTGGCGACGTTGCCGGTGACGGTGAAGGTCAGCGTGCCGCCGGGCGCGAGCGAATAGCCGCCGGTGAAGCTGAGGTTGCCGGTGCCGGTGGCCGCGGGGCAGGTCGAGCCGGCGCTGGCGGCGCAGGTCCAGGTCGCGCCGGTGACTTGCGCGGGCAGGGCGTCGGCGATGTCCGGCGCGTCGGTGCCGGGAATAGTCGGCGCCTGATTGCCGGCGACGACCGGGTTGATGTCGAGATTGCTGACCACGACGGTGTAGGTCACCGGCTGGCCGCGGCGCACGCGCGGCGCCGAGACGGTCTTGGTGATGCCGACGTTGGCCGGCACCGAGGCGATGAAGTTGCGCACTTCGTGGATGTTGTTGAGGCCGCCGGTCGAGCCGGCGTAGCCCATGCGCAGGTTGGCCGGCGCGGTGTATGGGAAGTTGACGTTGTTGAGCAGCACCGTCGGCGTGGTGCCGTCCAGGCCGAGCGAGACGGTCACGGTGTAGCCCGGCGACGGCGTGTTCGGCAGCAGCGCCACGCGCAGGCGGTCGCCGGTCGGGCGGGTCGTCACGGTGGGCGTGTCGATGCCGCCGGTGACCGCGCCGCTGGAGAGCCAGCGGTTGTTGTCGCTGAGCGGGCCGCGCAACACCACCCGGTCGGCCTGACTGCCGGGGCTGCTGCTGTTGGCCGGACAGCCGCCGACCACGCCGGGCAGCGAGCCGGAGAAGTTGCCGAATTCGTCCAGGCCGATGCCCAGGTAACCGCCGTTGCCGCCGCAATAACCCAGGCTGCCGCCGGGCTGGGCGCCGGCCATGGTGCCGGTGGCGTCGTAGAGGAAGAAGGTGGTGCCGTCGGCGCCGTTGCCGCCCCAGTTGACGTAGTCGAACTCGACGATCACGCCCTGCGAGGACGGGAACGAGCCGCCGGTGTACAGGGCCAAGCCTTGCTGGTTGTTGTTGTTGGTGCTCAGCCGCAGCCAGCCGCTGCCGTTGGCGTCGTTGACGTTGTTGGGGATGGCGCCATAGCCGCCGGTGAGGATGCCGCTGTCGTTGGTGCCGGCGTTGTTGGTGCCGGTGATGGTCCAGCCGGTCTCGGTGTTGTTGCGGAACGGCGAGGTGACCTTGAACTGGGCCTGGGCGCTGGACATGCACAACGCCGCCGCGGCCAGAATCGTAAGTGCCGGAAAGCCGGCACGAAGGCCACGATGCGATATCAACATGTCGATCCCCAACGGACGCCGGCGTCCCCCAATGGACGCGCTCCGGCACGGCATCAACATCGGCCTAAGGGGATGAAATTTGGGTAAAGAGAGTGATTTAAGTGTGCGGATAAATCCCGATCCGGGGGCTGGGTCGCAAATCGGATCGTCCGGGCGGGTGAAAGACGGCGGGTAGTCGCGTCAGAGGCGGTGTGCCGCGAGGTGCCGGGACTCAGCGCTCCAGGTTTTCTGAATTGACGACGGCCCCGCGACCGGCCCGGCTTGGAAGAAGGTTCAGCCCGCCACCGCAGCGGCGGGCAAGAGCGGCCAGCGCCCATGCAGGCGCGCAACCGGCTAGAGCTGCCACAAGCCGTGATCGTTGCCACCCTGAAGATAAATCGCGAAGGTTCCGTGGCCGGGTATCGGCGTGGGCTCGACCGCGACCGTGCCGCCGGCCTGCACCACTGCCGCGACCGCGGCTTCGATGTCCTTCACCAGCCAATACGGCCGGACCACCGGCTCCTCGGTCGTGCGCAGGGGCGCGCGCACGCCCACCAGTCCGCCGCCGGCCATGATCGCGGTCCGCGCATTGCCGAGACCGGCATCGGGCTCGCCGAACTGCACCGCGTTCGCCGCCGCGTAGGCCGCGCATACGGCATCGACGTGCTTGGTCACGATTTCGAGATAGTGGATCTGCATGGCGATGGCTCTCCGGTGGTCGGTGACGGTATCGGTCGCGGCGATGATCCGCGCACTCGAACGGCATAGTCCGCGGACGTTTACAGGAGTGTCCGGCCGCGACCATGGAAGAATTCGGGCGCAATTTCAACGGCCGGCCGCTGCCGCGCGAACTCATCCAGATCCATGCCTTCCAGCAGCATATGCCCGATTTCGCGCAAGGTTCCGCGTTGATCGAACACGACGGATCGGCCTTGACGCCCTGGTCCGCGGGCACGGTTTCTCGCGTCGATGGCTGCCGTTCGCGCGCGCCAACCACGCCGGCGCTGGCTGAATTCATGAATTGGGCGGCGTTCCACTTTTATCGTTTTTAATCAGCGTTTTATGCCGATTTCAGACGGCCTCGGTACATTGCTGCGGCCTCGACACATGCGGTCATGAAACAAAACGCGATCCGACAGCTTCTGTCTCGCAGACCGAGGGCAAAGCATCGCTTTACGTAGGGTCGTCCCGAGATTGTGCGGCCCCGACGGCGCGCGTATTACAGGCGCATCCCCCTCATGACCCAAGGACGCAGGCATGGCCATCCCCGATCTTCCGCCGCCGTCGCCCCCCTCGCCGCCGGTAACGCGCGAACCGGCGCCGCCGACCGTCAAGCAACTGGAAACCGCCACGCCCGAACAGGCGCGCCAGCAGATCGACGCGCTCACGCCCGACGGCCAGAAGGCGCTCAAGACCGAAGTCGACAAACTCCCGGTCGCCGAGCGCGAACATCTCATCAACGGCCTGGCCGAAAAACTCGAAGCGCCGCAACTGACCAAGCTGGAACCGGTGTTCGGCAAGGACTCGGTCAAGCAGGCGGTGGAGTCGCACGCCAGCGCGACCGTGCGCGAGGACTACGCACGGCAGAGCCCCGGCGGCAGCGTCACCCAGAAGGGCAATCAGGTCACGGTTGAAACCAGCGACAACGACGACAACGTGCGCGTCAGCCGCGATGCGCAGACCGGCGATGTCACGGTCAACGTCAACGGTCAGGAACATCGCTACAGCGCTGCGCAGGCCGAGCACATCACCATTCGCACTCACGGCGGCAACGACGTGATCGGCGTGGCGCCGGACATGCAGGTTAACTTCAGCGTCGAAGGCGGCGACGGCAACGACATCATCGCCGGCGGCGCGGGCGCGGACACGCTCGACGGCGGCGCCGGCGACGACCGCATCATCGGCGGTCTCGGCAGCGATCGCATCATCGGCGGCAGCGGCAGCGATAATCTCGGCGATTCCTCCAGCCTGCTGGATATCAGCCTGTTGTCCCGCGGCATCGTGCCGCGCAGCGGCGGCGGCAACGATGTGATCGAAGGCGGCGACGGCATCGACACCATCAAGGCCGGCAGCGGCGACGACACGATCGACGGCGGCGCCGACGACGACAAGATCGATGCCGGCGACGGCCAGGACGTGGTCGCAGGCGGCGCTGGCGACGATCGCATTCAAGGCGGCGCGGGCCACGATCAGATCGACGGCGGCGAGGGCGACGATTACCTCGACGGCTTCACCGGCCACGATCAGCTCAAGGGCGGCGCGGGCGCCGACACCATTTACGGCGGCGAGGGCGACGACAACGTCGATGGCGGCGAAGGCGACGATTACCTCGACGGCTATCTCGGCAACGACAGCATCTCCGGCGGCGACGGCAAGGACGTGCTCTCCGGCGGACAGGGCGAGGACACCCTGTTCGGCGACAAGGGCAACGATGTGATCTACACCGGCGCCGGCCGCGATTTCGTCGGCGACTTCGATGGAACCAACGCGGTCTATTACCAGGGCGAGGACAATCTCTCGGTCAACGACGCCACGCGCAACAACGCCAAGACCGTGACCGTGGAAATCATCGGCGTGCCCGACACGATCCAGATCGAAGGCTCGCCGGAATTCCAGGCGCGCATGCGCGCGGATCTGGAAACCCTGGCCGCCTCGCCGACCGGACAGCAGATGCTCAAGGATCTGGACAAGCAAGGCAACGACGGCGGGTTCCTGTGGTTCGACGACGACAACAAGCTCACCATTCGTGAATTGGACATCGAAAACGGCAAGGGCGGCGGCCGGTCCGGCGGCGACGGTTTCGCCGAGATCAACCCGGCCTTCCATCTCGACGACGACGACGGCCGGGTGCCGCCGATCACCGTGCTGTATCACGAGCTGGCTCACGCGCGCGCGTCGATGAGCGATAACTGGGTGAATGGCCAGTATCACGACAACGCCGATCCGAATCAGTCCGACGACGGCATCGAGAACGCCGAGCGTCAGGCCGTCGGTCTGCCCGTGGATCACGACAACGATCCCAAGACCGCCGCCGTGCCCGCGCCGGACACGCCCGCCGCCCTGACGGAAAATGCGATCCGTGAGGAAATGGGCTATGGTCCGCGCAATGACTATCGCTGATGAGCATGCGCCGATCGCGATGACGACATGCACCGGTATCGATACCGGTTGCGGTAACGCCGATGGCCCGACGCCGCGCCGCGCGCGCGCCGTCGGGCGAGGCGCGCGAGGTTGGGCGATGGCGTTATTGGCGGTGGCGCAGATATTCGCGGCGAGCGCCTGCAGCGCGGGGAAAGCGATGAGCGAGGACGCAGTCGAAATCAGCGCCACGGTACGCGACGCCAATACCCGGCTGGACATCGAATGGTCGCTGCTCAATCGCGGGCAACGGCCGTTGCTGGCGCTGGTCGAACCGCTCAAACACGACGAGTCCGCCGGAAAACAGACCATCTACGTGAGCCGTGGCGAAGACGGCGCGGTCGTGTTCGCGCTGCGCGCGTTCGCCGCCGACGGCGCGGTCGCGGCGCAGGACAGGATCGGCGCCAAACCGCTCGCCCCCGGTCAACGCCTGCAAGGCAAGGCGCACGTCGCCTTGCCGTTGCGCAGCTTCGAACCGTATCGGTCCGCGGCCGATATCGCCACGCCGGCGACCGTGCGCGTATGCATCGGCGTAATCGATGCCGACGCACGGTTTCCGCACAGCACGCGACAAGCCGATGGCGGCGTGGCGACGTATCACGATCCGGCCCTGGTCAAGCTGCAGCGCGTGGTGTGCACCGCGCCGATAGCGATCGAAGGGCGGCGCTGACCGGAGGGATTCCGGCGTACGGCTGAAGCGAGCGTTTCATGTCCGGCCGGCGAGTGGGCTTGGTCGTAACAGCTTCCAAAAGGTCGAAAGACCCACCGAATCTGCACGATCGGCCCCGGTGACCATCGCCGCATATTGGCAGTCTCTGTCGGCACCGACCACGACCAGAAACGAGACCGGTCCACTTTCGAGCAGGCGCCTTCGCCCGTTATCGGCGAGAATTATTCGTGGTTTAGGCCGACGGTCCGCTCGCGTAGAGCCAGTTCGCGGCCCGCGCCTCGAGCCGCTCCTGCATGTCCCGCATCACGATCCGGTGCATCGCCGAGATCGTGAATTCGATGAAGGGGCGCAGCGGCCGGAGCCAGCGCGACTGCAGTTCGTAGCGGGTGAGCATGTGCACCGAGCAAGCGCCGTCGTTGCAGGCGATGACGCTGATGCTGCCGCCCTTGAGGGCGATGCTGCGGCAGTAGCGGATGCTGTGTTCGATAACGTCGAATTCGATGCGCTCTCCCGGGATCACGCCGGTGATCTGCTTGGCGAGGTAGCCGCCGTCGCTGTAGAGGCAGCGCGACGTGTCGCCGACATTGCCGTGGCAGCCGGTCGTGCGCATCGGCACCGGCAGCACGCTGCGCAGGAACAACGAGGGTTTGCGGCGGATGTGTTCGTAGAAGCACACCGTGTTCCACGCGTCTTCGGCGCGGCAGGCGATCCGTCGGGTGGTTTCGGCAGTGCCGTGCGATACCTTCATTGGGGCGGTCTCCTGGAGCAAGTGGGCGGTCAGTGGGTGCGGGCGCTGAAGAAAGCGAAGCAGCCGGTCATCTCGACGGTGCAGTCGCGGAAGCGCGCGGCGAGTTCGTGGCCCAGGCCATCGGCCGTGTCGTCGCGGCAATTAACGACGCGCAGGTCGTTCAAGGCGCGCCAGGCGAGCCGGCGGCGTGGCGTGGCGGCGATGGCGTCGTTGACCAGCGTGAAGCCGAAGATCGTCGCGCCGGGGTTGCAGATCGGCCGCAGGGCATCAAACACCGCAGCTTTCTCGTGCATGTCGCCGGGCAGGCAATGCAGGAGGCCACCGAGGGCCACCGAATCGAACGCGGGGATGCCGACGAGAGGCTGGCGTGCATCGCGCAGGTAGGTCTCGGGACGGTAACGGGACAGCCGCCGGGCGGTGAACGCCAGGCAGTTGGGCTGCAGGTCGATCAGCGCCAGGCGGGGGGCCGGCCCGTCGAATCCGCACCGGTCCAGGCAGTAGCCGGTGCCGACGCCGATGTCGGCGTGGTTGGCCCGCAGGTGCGTGCGGTAATTGGCGATGAAGGCCTCGGCCGGGCACTGCCAGACATGGCGGGCCAACAGGCCGACTATCAGCGGGTCATACAGGCGCAAGCCCAGCCGGGTGTAGGCCTTGATGCCGTCGCGGGCGGCGTAACGGGCGGGGAGAGACATGGGAAGCTCCATCGGCGGGACGATGGAGCAAGGCTGGCGGGCCCGCGCGTGGGCTGGCTTCCGGGCTGATCAGTCCGGAGCAGAACGTTCCAATGCTCCTTTGCCGTCAACGACTTGCCGGGTTCCTGGAAGATCATCCAGGAGCCCGGAGTCCTCTCCCCGGCCCTCTCCTGCCGGAGGGAGGGAGTACGGCATCGTCAGGAGTCCTTTGCGTTCGCCTTGCGGTAGTCGCCGGGGGACTGCCCGGTCACTTCCTTGAAGGCGGCATAGAACGTCGACGACGACTTGAAGCCGGTGTCCATGCCGATCGCGAGGATCGACGCGGTTGGCTCTGCCACGAGCATCAACTTGGCCGCCGCCACCCGGTGCTCGCGCATGTAGCGCGGGAAACTCATGCCCAGCCGCGTGTTCACCAGCTCGGACAACTGGTGGCCGGAGACGCCGAGATCCGCGGCCAGCGTGCTCAGCGTAAGAGCCTCATTCCGGTAGACCTTCGGATCGGCCATCTGCCCGGCCAGCCGGGCGAGCAGGCCGTCGACGTCCACGTCCCGCAGCGTCGACTTGCCGTAGCGCAGCCGCGCCGCTTCGCTGAGGTCGGCGATAAGGTCCGGGTTGGCGATCAGCGCGACAACCATGATCGCGAACGCCGCGCCGATAGCGTTGCAGTAGAAGTGATAGAACCAAGCCTGGTCGATGTAGGGGATGGCGAAGCCGAGCACCAGCACCCCGACGCCGAAGGCGGACATGACGCCGAACCAGAAGAACTCGAAGCGGAACTGCTTGCGCCGGGCGCGCAGACCGTAGACCAGGCGGCCCAGCCACAGCGCGTAGCCCGCGCCGACCGCGAAGAGCATCGGCAGCGACACGTCCAGCCGCGGGATCAGCAGCAGTGCGATCGGCAACAGGTGCAGCAACATCGCCGGCCGGAACGGCTCGTCCGGCAGAAGCGCCCAGCGCCCGAAGAAAAAGAAGGACGTCGGCGCCACGAACAGCGCGGTCCGGTACGCGACGGTGGCCAGCGGCGCCGGCCCGCCGGTGAAATAGAGCAGGTGTCCCAGTTGCAGTGCGACCAGCGCGCCCAGCAGGACGGTGCACGACAGGATCGAGTGGGCCGACTTGCCGGGGATCTCGAGGAACGCCACGTAGGTCAGCCAAAGCACCGCCGCGATGACGATCGAGAAGCCAGCGATGGCGAGGCTGAAGATCTCCATTACCTGGGTGTCGCCTGGGTGGTCAAGGCGAGGACTGTAACCGGAAGGTGGCGGCGGGTCGTCGGTGGGGTGGGGTGGTTCCAGGGTCTACTGGCGGCTGGAATGCAGGATCTTCCAACTCGCGCCCTGATCACTGGAGGCCTGAATTCGAAGGGGCAGGTCGCGAACAGGCGACCATCGGGCATCTGCGAGAGCCGCTCGGCGCCGTCGAATTCGCCAGGCAACTGCGTCCAGTTCGCGCCGTTGTCGGTGCTGCCGAAGAGCTCGGCAGGAGCACCGGGAAACAGGCCGCTGCGCGCCCGCCGCAGGGAACTGGGGACGGAGGTAGTTATTGGTTGTCTCCGGCCATAATTTGCCAAACTTCGGATAGCAGGCGGAACGCGCGGCGGTTGCCGATCTTCTTGCGGGGATGCTTCACGTCGTTGAGCCAGGCGATGTCCTTGTCGCGGTCCAGATCCGCTCACTTAATACCGGTGATCTCTTCCTGGCGCCGTGCGGTCAGGAGAGCGAAGCGGATGATGTCCGCCATGGGGATCTCGGCGCGGATGTCGCGGACTGCAAAGTGCTGGAGCCATGCCTGCTCTTCATTGCCACAGACGCGTCGCTGACGCTCCTTGGACTTGCCGACGACCCGGCAGGTGCGCAGCTCACGTACGGCGGAGGCGGGCGTTTCATGGCCGGCCGGCGAGCGGGGTTTGTCGGAACAGCTTGCGTAAAACCCACCAGATCGGCCCGGGCGATCACCGGCGCATGTCGGCCGTCCGTGCCGGCACCGACCACGATCAGAAACGGGGCCGATTCACTTTCGAGCAGGCGCCTTAGCCCGTTATCGGCGAGAATTAGCCTCCACGCGTCACTCCCGCCTCCATGACCGCTCCCGATCCATCTATCTCCCAGCCGCCGCGTCAGGCCGTGTTCGAGCGCCTGTCGGTGGCCCCCATGATGGACTGGACCGATTCCCACTGCCGCGTCTTCCACCGCGTCCTGGCCCCGCATGCGCGGCTGTATACCGAAATGGTCCACGCCAACGCGGTCATCCACGGCGATCGCGCGCGCTTGCTGGCAATGGACCCGGTCGAGCATCCGGTGGCGCTGCAGCTCGGCGGCAGCGAGCCGGCGTTGCTGGCGCAGGCGGCGCGGATCGGCGCCGAGCGCGGTTTCGATGAGATCAACCTCAATTGCGGCTGCCCCTCCGACCGGGTCCAGGCCGGACGCTTCGGCGCCTGCCTGATGCGCGAACCGGCGCTGGTGGCCGCGTCGGTCGCGGCGATGGTCGCGGCCTGCGACGTGCCGGTGACGGTGAAGTGCCGGCTCGGCGTGGACGACGATCATCGCTTCGAAGGCTTCCTCGCCTTCATCGACGAGGTCGCCGCGGCCGGCTGCGGCATGTTCGTCGTGCACGCCCGCAACGCCTGGCTCAAGGGCCTGTCGCCGAAGGAAAACCGCGAAGTGCCGCCGCTGCGCTACGACTGGGCCTACCGGCTCAAGCGCGAACGTCCGCATTTGCAAGTGATCGTCAACGGCGGCATCGCCACGCCGGAAGAGGCCGCCTCGCACCTGGATCACGCCGACGGCGCGATGCTGGGCCGCGCCGCGTATCACGAGCCCTACGTGCTGCACCGGCTCGATACCGCCTGGTTCGGCGGCGAGTTGCGCAGTCGCGCCGAGCTACTGCGTTCGCTGCGGCCCTACGTGGAAAGCCAGCTCGAACGCGGCGTGTTCCTCAAGCACATGACCCGGCACATGCTCGGCCTGTTTCACGGCGAGCGCGGCGGCCGCGCCTTCCGGCAGGTGCTCAGCGAAGGCGCGCACAAGCCCGGCGCGGACTGGGCGCTGATCGAGCAGGCGCTGGCGGTGACCGAATCCTTCGCCGCGCGCGATGCGGCCTGAGGCCGCGCCCGCAGGCTTGGCGGCGGGCGCGAGCCCGCATTGCGATCGTTGTTTCACTACTGTTGCCGCAACCCCGCCGTCCCACCGCGATCGCCAGGGCCGCCGCGGCGGCGCCTGTCGCCCCTGCGCATGAGCCGAAGCCGATGATCACCCGCGACCTGCCCAGCTTCTTCGACCATGCCCGCACGCTGACCTCGGATTTCGGCCCCGCCACCGCGCGCGCGGCGTTCCTGGTCGCGCCCGACGGCTTCGCCCGCGCCGAGCAGTCGGCCGGCGACAACCGCTACATGGCCCAGGCCGCCGCCTTCGACCCCGGTCGCGCCAGCGCCCAGCACCGCGATCTGCACCGCGCCTTGTCGCTGTCGCTGCCGACGATCTGTTTCGCCGGCGACCCGGACACCCCGGACGCGCTGTTCCCGAACAACGTCTTCGCCACCGGCCGCGGCGACGCCGCCGTCGGCGCGCAACCACGCTACGTGGTCGGGCGCATGCGCCATCCGGTGCGTGAGCGCGAAGCCGGGCGCGAGGACATCCGCGCCTTCTTCGGCGAGGTGCTGGGCTACCCGGAAGTGGACCTGTCCACGCAGCCGCATGCCTGCGAACTCACCGGCGCGCTGGTGATCGACCGTGCCCGCGGCCTGGGCTTCGCCGGCTTGTCGGAGCGCTGCGACGAGCAGGGCGCGCGGCTGATGCACCGCGCCCTGGGCCTGCGCGCGACCCTGATGTTCGAGCTGGCGCCGGGCGAGTACCACACCAACGTGATCCTGGCGGTGCTGGCCGGGCGCGCCGCGCTGGTATGCCCGGGCGGATTCGCCGATCCGGCCGTGGCCGAGGCCATCGCCGGGTTCTACGCGCCCAACGGCATCGTTCTGTCGGCGGCCGAACATGCGGCCTTCGTCGCCAATTCGATCGCTTTATCGACCTATGGCCTGTGGATGAGCGCCGCCGCCGGGCGGGCGCTGAGCGAGCCCACGCGCGCGGCGCTGGCCCGCGCCGGGTTCGCGGTGTCCACGGTCGAGCTCGACGCCATCGAGGCCGGCGGCGGCTCGCTGCGCTGCTGCGTCGGCGAGATCTTTTGAGGGACCCATCGCCTCGGCGGCCGCGGTCGCAACGTGTGACCGGGGTCCGGCCGGCCTGAATGGCGGCTGGGATGAGGCGGAAAAGTTCAGATCGGATTCACCGCAACGTTTCGAAAATGCCTGCACGCTGCAACTTCGCCACATTATTGTTCCGCTGGGGTCATCCTAGAACGTCATGAGCATCCGGTCCGCCCGCGTCCTGTCGTTGTTGCTGCTTGTCGCCTGCGCGGCGGCGGCCGGCGGCGCCTGGGCGCAGCACGACGACGGCGGCCGCCCCTGGCGCGGCCACGAGCGCCGCGAGGACCGCAGCTCGCTGTCCAACTCGGTCCGCCGGTTCGAGCGCGAAAGCGGCGGCGGCCAGGTGCTCAGCGCCGAACGCATCCCTTTCGACGGTCGCGACGTAAACCGGGTCAAGGTGGTGGACTCCACCGGCCGGGTCAAGATCTATATGGACGACCCGCAGCAGCGGGGACGCCGCGACGACGACCGTCCTACACGCCGCGAAGACAACGACAACGACTAACCTTCGCACCGACAGTCCACAAAACGATCCTGTCGGGCTGCATATCATCAAGGGAGTGCCCATGCGAATTCTGCTGGTCGAAGACGAAGCGCCGTTGCGCGAGACCCTGGCCGCGCGCCTGAAGCGCGAGGGCTTCGCGGTCGATGCCGCGCAAGACGGCGAGGAAGGCCTGTACATGGGCCGCGAGGTGCCGTTCGACCTGGGTATCATCGATCTGGGCCTGCCGAAGATGTCCGGCATGGAACTGATCAAGGCCCTGCGCGATGAGGGCAAGAAATTCCCGGTGCTGATCCTCACCGCGCGCTCGAGCTGGCAGGACAAGGTCGAAGGCCTCAAGCAGGGCGCCGACGATTACCTGGTCAAGCCCTTCCACGTCGAAGAACTGCTCGCCCGCCTCAACGCGCTGGTCCGCCGCGCCGCCGGCTGGAGCAAGCCCACCCTGGAATGCGGCCCGGTGATGCTGGATCTGGCCGCGCAGACGGTCAGCGTCAACGGCGGCAACGTCGATCTGACCAGCTATGAGTACAAGGTGCTGGAGTACCTGATGATGCACGCCGGCGAGCTGGTCTCGAAGGCCGACCTCACCGAGCACATCTACCAGCAGGACTTCGACCGCGACTCCAACGTGCTGGAAGTCTTCATCGGCCGTCTGCGCAAGAAGCTCGACCCGGACGGCGCGCTCAAGCCGATCGAGACCGTGCGCGGCCGCGGCTACCGTTTCGCCATCCCGCGCAGCGGCGACTGAGCCTCGGCCGTCGCCGCCGATGAGGTTTGACAGCGTTCGCGCGGCGGCGATCTACTAGGCCGCATCCCCCCGCGGCGAGCGTTTTCCAGGAGTTCCACCGATCCATGAGGCCCGCGCCTCCCACCGATGCGGGCCGGACGGCCCGCCCGACGCCATGAGCTGGGGACAGCCCCGGTCGTTGCGCGCGCGCCAGTTGCTGGCCGCCAGCCTCGGCCTGCTCGCGTTCCTGGCCCTGGCCGGCGTCGCGCTGGACCGCGCCTTCCTGGAAACCGCGGAAAACAACCTGCGCCAGCGCCTGACCAGTTACGCGCTGGCCTACGCCGCCGACACCGATTTCGGCCGCGGCGGCGAAATCATCCCGCCCTACGACCCGCCCGATCCGCGCTTCGACCGGCCCGGCAGCGGCTTGTACGCCGAAGTGATCCTGCCCAACGACCACTGGGACTCGGTCTCGGCCCAAGGCCCGGTGCTGCCCGACGGCGGCATGCTCAAGCCGACGCAGGAAACCTTCGACGGCCCGCTGCCGCTGACCGAGATCAGCGGCCGTTCCGGCGAGGCTTACCGCTACGGCCGCGGCCTGATCTGGAGCGTGGACGGCGATTCCAAGTCCGAGTTCCAGTACACGATCTACATCCTCGAAGACACCAGCGCGCTGCGCCATCAGGTCGCGGTGTTCCGCCAGGCGCTGTGGCGCTATCTGGGCGGCGCCGGCGTGATCCTGCTGTTGCTGCAGGCCTTGATCATGCAGTGGAGCCTGCGTCCGCTGAAGCGCGTGATCGAGGAACTCAAGCGCGTGCAGCGCGGCTTGGCCTCGCGCATGAGCGAGCGTCACCCGCGCGAGCTGGAGCCGCTGACCGAGAGCATCAACGCTTTCATCGAGAGCGAGCGCGAAAACCTCGACCGCCAGCGCAACACCCTGGCCGATCTCGCCCACAGCCTGAAAACCCCGCTGGCGGTGCTGCGCGCGCGCCTGGACGATCAGAACGGCCCGGTGCCGATCGATCCGGAGCTGCGCGAAGACGTCGATATCCAGCTGCGGCGCATGAACGATCTGGTGTCTTACCAGCTCGCGCGCGCGGCCTCCGGCGGTCACGCCTTGTTCGCCGCGCCCGTGGCGATCGAGCCGCATGCGGAAGAGATCGTGCGCGGCCTGGAGAAGGTCTACGCGCCCAAGGGCATCCTGTGCGAATTCGACCTGGCCGACGGCGTGCAATTCCACGGCGAGCCGGGCGATCTGCAGGAACTGCTCGGCAACCTGCTGGAGAATGCGTTCAAGTGGGCGAACTCGCGGGTGCTGCTGACGGTGAAGCCCGGCGAAGTCGCGGCTAACCGCCGTCCCGGCCTGCTGCTGGCGGTGGACGACGACGGCCCGGGCATCGCTCCGGAGAAAGTCGCCTCGATCCTGCAGCGCGGCGTGCGCGGCGATGAGCGCGTGCAGGGTCACGGCATCGGTCTGGCGATCGTGCAGGACTTGGTGCGCGGTTACCGCGGCACTTTGGATGTCACGCCGTCGCAGGAACTGGGTGGCACGCGGTTCGAAGTGAAGTTGCCGCCGGGGTTGTAAGAACCTCTGCGCGCTGGCGCTGCCTTTGTGGGAGGGGCTTCAGCCCCGATGCTTTTCTCTCAGTTCGCTTTGAACTTTCCACAGGCCTGATCGAAAAGCATCGGGGCTGAAGCCCCTCCCACAAAAGTTGCCCTCCCACAAAAGTCCTTGTGGCGTGCGCGATGCCGATCAAGCGAACGGCGACGGCCCATAAAAGCGCTGCAAATGCCCGGCGATCGTCGGCATCTGCTCGCGCAGCGCCGCCGGATCGCTGAAGTGGTACTCGGTGACCACGGCGAAGAATTCTTCCGGCGCTTCGGCGGCGTAAGGATCGATCAGCGTTTCGCGCCGATCGTCCACCCGTTCGATGAAATCGTCGTAAGCGCGCTGGAAATCCCGCGCCCATTCGCGCTGCCACGGACGCGGCAAGGGCGGGGTGCCGTCCAACACGCCATCGAGCACATCGAGCTTGTGCGCCATCTCGTGCGCGGCCACGCAGAAGCCCGCGCGCGGGTCTTCGCAGTCGGCCTGGACATCGGCCCAGGACAGGATCAACGGCCCGGCGTCCCAGGATTCGCCGATCAGTTCGTCCTGCCATTCGTGCAGAACCCCGGCCGCGTCGGTGTGGCTGCGATTGACCCGGAACGCATCGGGATAAACGATCAACTGCGACCAGCCGCGCAAACCTTCTTCGCCGAATTCCAGCAGCGGCAGGCAGCACAACATGGCGAGCTGGGCGCGCTGGGCCGGGCCCAGTTCCAGTTCGCCGATCGGGCTGATGGTCTTCTCGTGCACGAATCGCGCGGTCAGCGCGCGCAGGCGTTCGCGGCGGGTTTCATCCAGCGCTTGCGCCCACGGCACGGCGGCGACGGCGTCGCGCCAGACGGTGTCGTCGACAGGTGCGGGAGGGCGCCGCAGACGGCGCAGGAACTCGAACAAGGGAATCTGCGAAGCGCGTTGGTGGAGACGGGCGGGCCGGTTTGCTTAAGGCCGGTCGATCAGCGGAACATGCCCGGCAGGAAATTGTGCCAGCGCGGCGACTGCAAGCGATTGGTGTTGTCGGAGTCGCTGTGCATGCTCGGCTTGGCCTTGGTGTCGCGCGCCGTCGCCGGAGCGGTGTTGCGGCCGGTGCTGCGTACCGCCGTGTCCTTGCGGGAGGCGGCGCTGTCGGAGCAGGCGTCGTTGGGGCTGAGCTTGTTGACCTCGCGCGCACTGACCTCGGTAATGGCCAGGCTGGCGAAAGCGAACAGCAGGCACATGCAGATCCGTAACATGGCGGAATCCTTGGGGGTCGGCGCGGCCCGACAGGCCGTGAGCGATTGCCGACTATAACGCGAATTGCATACCGAATCCGGCGACTCGGCCGGGCCGGACGTGCTGCGGCGCAGCAAGGGCCTGCTCAGGTTTGCGCCAGACTGCGGCCATGCCGACCGCCCGTCTTCCGCTGACCGCCCCGGCGCTGCGCCGGGCTCTGATCGCGGGCGCCCGCCGGGTCATCGCCGGCCGCGACACCCTCAATCGGATCAACGTCTTCCCGGTCGCCGACGGCGACACCGGCAACAACCTCGCGCACACCCTCGGCAGCCTGCTGAACGGGGCGTTGAGCCGGCGCAGCCGGCATATCGGCGAACTGCTGCGGCGCATCGGCGACGACGCCATCGACGGGGCGCGCGGCAATTCCGGGGCGATCCTGGCGCAGTTCCTGTACGGGGTCGCCGAGCACGCGCGCGCCCAGCCGGAACTGGACGCGACCACCCTGGCCGCGTCGGTGCGCCACGGCGCCGGCAATGCCCGGGCCGCGCTCGCGCACCCGGTCGAGGGCACCATCCTGAGTGTGATCAACGCCTTCGCCGACGCCCTGGACGAGGCCGCCCGGGCCAGCGCCGACGGCGACCCGCGTCCGGGCTTTGTCGCCGCGCTGGCGCGGGCCCGCATCGCCCTGGCGCGCACGCCCCAGCAGATGGCCTTGCTGCAGAGGGCCGGCGTGGTCGATGCCGGCGCGCAGGGCTTCGTCGATCTGCTCGAAGGCATCGCCGAATTCGTCGATGGCGGGCCGCGCGCACTGCGCGTGCACGGCGCCGCCGGAGCCGCGAACGAAGCCTGCGCCGGCCATGCGCACGGCGCCGGCGATGCGCAGATTCCGATCCAGCACGACACGGTGGACCCGCACCGGCGCTGGTGCAGCGAGTGCCTGCTGATCGGCACCGAGCTGTCGCGCGACGCCTTGCGCGACGCACTGGAAGCGATCGGCGCCGACTCGCTGGTGCTGGCCGGCGGCAGCACGCGTCTGCGCGTGCACGGCCACGTCGCCTCGCCGCAGGCCTTGTTCGACGTGTGCGCCGGCCATGGTGCGGTCGAAGGCATGAAAGCCGACGACATGCTGGCGCAGCAACGCAGCGTGGAGCGGGTGCAGCGGGTGGCGGTGGTCACCGACAGCGCCGCCGATCTGCCGGAGGAACTGGCCGAACGCTACGGCCTGCACACCGTGCCAGTGCGGGTGTCGGTGGACGGCCGCGATTACCTGGACAAGGTCGGCTTGGCCACCGGCGAGTTCTACCGCCGCATGGCCGCCGGCGCCGCCCGTCCGCAGGCCGAGCAGCCGCGCACCAGCCAGCCGCCGCCCGGCGATTTCCGCCGGGTCTTCGAATTCCTGCTGGGCCATCGCGCCCAGGTGTTGTACGTGGGCCTGTCGCGCGCGGTCTCGGGCACCTTGCAGTCGGGCGAACAGGCCGCCGCGCGCGCCGACGGTGCCGGGCGGGTGCAGGTGTTCGACACCTTCAACGCCGCCGGCGGGCAGGCCTTGCTGGCCTGGCGCGCGGCCGAGCTGGCGGCGGACGGGATCGAGCTGGCGGCGATCCTTGCCGAACTCGAACGCCTGCGCCCGCTGACCGCCACCTGGGCGATGGCGCGCGACATCTCGCACGCCGTGCGCGGCGGCCGCATTCCGCCCTGGGCCGGGCCGCTGGTGCGTTTCACCGGCCTGACCCCGGTCGCCAGGCTCAAGCCCGACGGCCGCCTCGGCGTCAGCGGCGGCCTGTTCGCCAAGGCCGGCGCGCCGGAAGCGTTCGCGCGCTACATCGCCAAACGCAGTCCGCGCGGGCTGCGCTGGCGCGCGATCGTCGGCCATTGCGATGCGCGCGCGGACGGCGAGCGCTTGCTCGAAGCGCTGCGCCGGCGGATGGACCTGGAGCAGGCCTGGGTGGTCGAGACCGGGCCGGCGTTGGGCGCGCATGCCGGGCGCGGCGCCTTGCTGGTGTCGTTGCAGCCGGTGGCGGATTCGGCGGCGTAAGCGGGCGATCGCGGTGCGCAATACCTTTGCGCGCAATGCCCGGTCCCGCCGGCGCGACGCTGCAAACCCGGTGCCGTCCCGCATAATCCGCGCATGCCGTTCGCCGCTCTCACACCGCCGTTGTCCGTCGCCACCGCCGTGGCGCCGCTGTCGGTGCTGTTGCTGGTGGCCGCTTACTTGATCGGTTCGCTGTCGGGCAGCCTGCTGCTGGGAAAATTGCGCGGCGTGGACATCCGCCAGCACGGCAGCGGCAACGCCGGCGGCACCAACGCGTTCCGCACCCAGGGGCTGCGCTTCGCCCTCGGCGTGGTCGCGATCGATATCGGCAAGGGCGTGCTGGCGACCTGGCTGGCGCTGCGTTTCGCGCCGGTCGCGGCGAACTGGTCGGTGACCGCGCACGGTTATCTGGCCGCGTTCGCCGCGGCGCTCGGTCACGTCTGGCCGATCTGGCACGGTTTTCGCGGCGGCAAGGGCGCGGCGACCCTGGTCGGCGGGCTGGCGGTGCTGTGGCCGTTCGCGCTGCCGGTGCTGGTGGCGATCTGGGCGGTGGTGCTCTTGGCCAGCGGTTACGTCGGCCTGGCCACGGTGATCGCGGCGCTGAGTCTGCCGCTGCTGGCCTGGATCACCGATGCCGGCATGCCGCGGCTGTGGTTTTCGCTTGCGGCCGCGGCGCTGATCGTGTTCACCCATCGCGGCAATCTGGCGCGGCTGCGCGCCGGCACCGAATCGCGCTTCGCCCGGGCGCGCCTGCTGCAGCGTTGGCGCCGGAGCTGATGGACGATCGCGCGCTGCTGCAACGCCTGATCGCCGGCCCCGCCACCGGCGACGCTCTGGCCAGCGCGGCCGGGCAGACCCGCGCCGCGGTATGGAAGCGGATCGAAGCCCTGCGCGAAGCCGGCGTGGCGATCGAAGCCAAACCCGGCCGCGGCTACGCGCTGTCGCAACCGCTGGATCTGCTCGACGCCGAGGCGATCGCCGCGGCCCTGGACACCGGCGCGCGCGAACGGCTGGCCGAACTCGACGTCGCCTGGAGCATCGATTCCACCAACAGCGAACTGCTGCGCCGGGCCACGCCCGCGCAGGGCGCGGCGGTGCTGCTGGCCGAACGCCAGACCGGCGGCCGCGGCCGTCGCGGGCGGGTCTGGGCCTCGCCGCTGGCGGCGCATGTCTATCTGTCGCTGGCGCGTTCCTTCGGCGGCGGCCTGGCCCGGTTGGGCGGATTGAGCCTGGTCGCCGGCATCGCCGCGGTCCAGGCCCTGCACGGCCTGGGTTTCGATGCGGTGCGGCTGAAGTGGCCGAACGATCTGGTCGTGCTCGACCGCGCCGGCCTGCGCAAACTCGGCGGCCTGTTGATCGAAGGCGGCGGCGAATACGCCGGCCCGGCGCGCGCGGTGATCGGCCTGGGCCTCAACGTGCGCATGCCGGCCGCCGCGGCCACGCAGATCGACCAGCCCTGGTGCGATCTGGCGAGCCTGGCGGGCCCGCGCGCGCTGTCGCGCAACGCGGTCGCCGCGGCGCTGCTGGATGCGCTGCTGCCGGCGCTGGACGAATTCGACAGCGCCGGCCTGGCGCCCTTCATCGAGCGCTACGCGGCTTTCGATGCATTGGCCGGGCAGGCGGTGAGCGTGCACGGCGCCGACGCCGAACACCAAGGCCACGCGGTCGGGTTGGCCGACGACGGCGCCTTGCGCGTGCGTCTGCCCTCCGGCGAAGAACGCCGCTTCCATGCCGGCGAAGTCAGCGTGCGCCGCAGCGGCGAGGACGCGCGATGAACGCATGGTTGTTCGACCTGGGCAATACCCGGCTCAAGTGCGCGCCGCTGCGCGCCGACGGCCGTCCCGGCCCGGCGCTGGCCTTGCCGCATCGCGAAGAAGACATCGCCGCGGCCTTGGCGCAGGCGCTGCCGAGCGAACCCATCGACGTGGCCTATCTGGCCAGCGTCGCCCATCCGGCCCAGCGCATGGCCGTGCTGCAGGCGCTGAGCGCGCGCTGCGGGCGGATCTCGATCGCGCGCACGCAGACGCGCTTCGCGCTGCCCGGTTTCGGCGAGGTGCGCATCGCCTATGCCGAGCCGCGCAAGCTGGGCGTCGATCGGTTTCTCGCCTTGCTCGGCGCGCATGCGCAAGGGCAGGGCGCGGCCCTGATCTGCGGCGTCGGCACCGCACTGACCATCGATCTGATCGACGCCCACGGCCAGCACCACGGCGGCCTGATCGCGCCGTCGCCGACATTGATGCGCGAAGCGCTGCACGCGCGCGCGCCGCAATTGCCCGAACTCGGCGGCGAGCGCATGGCCTTCGCCGCCGACACCGAGGACGCGCTGGCCTCGGGCTGCGACGGCGCCGCCCTGGCCTTGATCGAGCGCAGCCTGCTGGCGGGCAAGTTGAAACTCGGCGCGGTGCCGCGCCTGCTGTTGCACGGCGGCGGCAGCGACGCGCTCGCCGCCGCGCTGCCCACGCCGATCGCTTCGCCGACGCTGGTGCTGGAAGGCCTCGCGATCTGGGCCGGCGTCGAAACTCCGCGCTGAATCGTCAGGCTAGAATCCGCACATGCTTGTCCGCGCCCTCATCGTCTTGCTGCTTGCGCTCAACATCGGCGTCGCCGCGTGGTGGATCGCGCGTCCCGCGCCGCCGCCGCCGGTCGAAGAAAAACTGCCGATGGGCGTGGCGCGTCTGCAGATCGTCGGCGAAGACCGGCTTATCGAGCGCCCGGCCACGGCCGCGACGGCGAGTTCGGCCGCGCCAGCGGCGCAGACCGCCGCCGCCCCGCCGGTCGCGAGCGCTCCCGCGCACAGCGCGCCGGTTCCGGGCGCGACCACCGCGCCGGCACCCGAGGCAGCAAAACCGGCCGCGCCGGCCACGCCGCCCGCCGCGGCCATCGCCGCGACTGTGCCGCCGACCTCGCCGCTGCCCGCGCCCGAACCCGCGGCCAAGGCGCAATGCTTCAGCGTCGGCCCCTTCGCCGATGCCGCCGCGGCCGATGCGGCGCGGGCGAAACTGCAGCCGCTGGCACAAAAAATGGCCAGCCGCAGCGAAGGCGCCAGCAGCAAGAGTTCACGCGGTTGGCGCGTGTATATGCCGACCGCCAATGCCGAGGCCGCGCAGGCCACCGCGCAACGCATCCGCGCGGCCGGCTTCAACGATCTGTTCGTGATGAGCGGCGCGGAAGCCAACGCCATCGCCCTGGGGCGTTTCCGCAGCGAGGAATCGGCGCGCAAACGCGGCAACGAACTGAGCGCCGCCGGTTTCGCCGTGCGCGTGGAAGCGCTGGGCGAGAGCGCGAGCGGCGCCACCTGGATCGACGTCGCCACCACCACCGCCAACGGCGAGGCCTTGCGGCGCGCCGCCGGCGCCTCGCGCTGGCGCGGCCGTTCCTGCGCCGGCCTGGGCTGACCGGCGCGGTCGAGCTCGCGTCGCGCTGTCGCGATGAGACCCGGGCGCGATAGAATGCGCCGGCGCCACCGGTCCACCGCGTGGCCGCGATACGTACCTTGCCGCTTTAGCTCAGTTGGTAGAGCACTCGCCTTGTAAGCGAGCGGTCGTCCGTTCGATTCGGACAAGCGGCACCACGTACGTTCGGGCTGTACTGGCCCGATGGGGCGATCCCGGTCTGCGATCGCCTGTCTGCAATCTTCGCCAATGCCCGCTTCGATCAACCTTGCCCGCGCTTGTGCGAGCACTGGCCTGATCGCCATGTCCGCGTTTGCATTTCTTGCTGCACGCCGCAGACCGCGACGTCTTCACGCACTCACCAGGCACTCGCTCCTCGACCTCAACAGCGATGAGGCCGGCTTCACGCAATTCAGAAGTGCGCAAGCGTCCTCGATGTTTTCCGTGATCGAACTGCCGAGTACGTGAAGACGGCGGCTGTAACCGGTTGGGAGGCCCCGATGTAGGCCAGCCCCGCGCTTAGGCACTAGAATGGCCGCATCGTCGGCGGCCGCAGCGCAATGCGCGGCCCTGTTGCGGCGATCGCGCGATGCCGCGGGCATCCGCCGCGTTCACCTATCGATGCCGCGTGCTCATCCGTCAGCCAGCGCGGCCAGAGGAATTCTTATGAATCGTACGTATCCCCGGGTTTCGCTGATCGGCGCCCCCACCGACGTCGGCGCCGGCCATCGCGGCGCGCGCCTGGGACCGGAAGCGCTGCGCATCGCCGGCCTGGGCGAGGCCCTGGCCGCGCGCGGCGTCGATGTGCTCGATCGCGGCAATCTGGACGGCCCGCGCAATCCCTGGCAGAAACCGGTCGGCGGCTATCGCCATCTGCCCGAAGTGGTGGCCTGGAATCGCCTGGTCATGGACGCGGTCGGTGCGGAACTGCGCGAAGGGCGCATGCCGATCTTGCTCGGCGGCGATCACTGCCTGGGCCTGGGATCGATCACCGCGATCGCGCGCCACTGCCGCGAAACCGGCAAGCAGCTGCGCGTGCTGTGGCTCGATGCGCACGCCGACTTCAACACCAGCCAGGTCACGCCCTCGGGCAACATCCACGGCATGCCGGTGTCGTGCCTGTGCGGCATCGGTCCGGAAGCGCTGACCACGCTCGGCGGCCCGGCGCCGGCGATGCGCGCCGAAGACATCCGCCAGATCGGCATCCGCTCGGTCGATCCGGGCGAGAAGCAGCTGATCAAGCAACACGGCCTGGATGTCTACGACATGCGCTACATCGACGAGATCGGCATGAAGCGGGTGATGGAGGAAGCGCTGGAAGGCGTGGACGACAACACCCATCTGCACGTGAGCTTCGATGTGGACTTCCTCGATCCGAGCATCGCTCCGGGCGTGGGCACCACGGTGCCGGGCGGGCCGAATTATCGCGAGGCGCAGTTGGTGATGGAGATGATCGCCGACAACGGACGCCTGGCCTCGCTGGACATCGTCGAACTCAATCCGATCCTCGACAAGCGCAACCGCACCGCGAAGCTGTCGGTGGATCTGGTCGAAAGCCTGTTCGGCAAATCGACCTTGATGCGCGATTGAAAGCGCCATGCGTGGATCGGCTCGCGGCGATGAATCGCGGCTGACGCCGATCCCAGGGATTGCCGCGCAAGCCTTTGTTTTGTTGGGTTTCCGCGGCGCGCTGCACGCAGGCTTCACATCCGCTCGCGTCTGATCGGTGCCCAGGACGCGACGAATGGCGCGGCCCATCTGGTACCCGCAACCGACCAAGGAGTTCCTATGAAGCGTTTGACTGCCCTGTTGCTGCTCGCCCTGTTCTCGATCGGCACCCTGACTGCCTGCAACACCGTGGCTGGCGCCGGCAAGGACGTGAAGAAGGCCGGTGAAAAGGTCGAGCAGAAGGCCGAAGACGTACGCGACGGCAAATAAGTCGCAACGATTTCGCTGCAAGGAAAAGGCCGGAGCGATCCGGCCTTTTCTTTTGCCTGAAAGTTTCGCACGACGATGCGCAATGCGATCGCGCGCACAGCCTCAAGCTGAAGAATTCAAAGTGTTCATCGACATCAAGCCGCGGCTAACGCAATCGTGACCGGATGCGAATGGGAGCGTTGCGACACTGGCATCGCGATATCGGCAAGCAGCAAGCCGGGTACGTGCGGGCGGGTTTCGATTCCGATCCTCGCCATCACGAATCTTGCGAGTGCGCGCACGCATCGGCGCATCTTGCGAAATCCGCATCCCCCAACGAAGGAGTTCTACGATGAACAAAGACATCATTGCCGGCAAGTGGACCCAGCTCAAGGGCAAGGCCAAGGCCAAGTGGGGCGACCTGACCGACGACGTGTTCGATGTCGCCGAGGGCAATTCCGAATACCTCGCCGGCAAATTGCAGGAACGCTACGGTTGGGAACGCGACCGCGCCGAGAAGGAAGTACGCGACTTCGGCAAGACCTTGAACTGAACGCGGTGACCGATGCCCCGGCCGCGGTGCAGCCCGCGGCCGGGTGAATCGGGAAAGATCGCCGCGCGGCGTGTGGACCGCCGCGCTGGCGAGGCACGAGGAGTAGGTGAAGAGAAACGGGCCGGATTCGCATCCGGCCCGTTTTTTCTGCGCGTGCGATGGTCGCGGCTTACCAACCGCGCGACGGCGGATCGGCGACGAAGCCGTTCGGGAACGCGCGCGGTTCGACATTGCGCGAGTAGTACGGATCGCGATAACGCGGCACCACGCCGCGCGCGACCAGGTTGGGGTAATCGTCGTAGCGCAACTGGATCACCTGCGCCGGCGAACGCGACGCGCGGACGAACTGGGTCTGCGACACCGGCGACCATTCGCGCGCACCGTGGCCGGTGCCGATCGATTGCGCGGCGGCGCTGTCGGCGGCCATGTCCTGTTCGCGCGCGGCGCCGGCCGGTGCGGGCGCGGCCGCGGCGTTGCCGGCGCGGCGCTCGGCCTTGGCCGCCGAGGCGTCGCTCTCGCGCTCGCCGCGGGCGTAGGGCGGGTACGGATAGGGCGAGGGATACGGGCGCGGTTGCTCGTACACCGGGCGATACACCTGACGTTCCTGAAACACCGCCACGCCGATCACGCCGACGTTGTCCGGCCGGCCGGTGCGCGCGGCGTAGCTGTCGGGCAGGTCGGTGAAGACGAACTGGGCGACATCGTCCATCGACTTGCGCCAGCCGTTGATCTCGGTCGATTGCCAGGCTTCGAGCACGTAACCGGCCTGGGACGGGCTGGCGGTCTGACCGCTGACGGCGTTGACGCCGTCCACCGACAGCACCACCAGCACGCGCTGGTCGCTGCTGTTGGTCAGGCGCACCGAATAGCGGTGGCCGGGCGTGCCGGCGATCCATTGCTGGCCGCGGTGCGACCAGTTCTGCAGCCAGTCGCCGTTGTCGCGGTCGATCACCGCGACATCGACCAGGGGGCGGGCGTAGCTCGGGGTGCAGGCGCCGGCGGTCAGCACGGCGCCGGCGAGCAGGACTAGCGAGCGGAACATGGCGCGATCTCCTTGGGGTTCGGAATCTGCAAACGCCGGGCCGCGGCCGGTGGGGTTAAGCGCCCGCGGGCCGGGTTGGCCGGCCGGCGGGCCCCGCCGACCGCGCGTACCCGCCGCCGCCCGGCTGCCTGCGCCGGCGCGGGCTTTCCCTTTAAACTGGCCGATCACGCTCCGCCCAGCGATCCCCATGACCCAGACCCGCGTTCTCACCGGCATCACCACCTCCGGCACCCCGCACCTCGGCAACTACGTCGGCGCGATCCGCCCGGCCATCGCCGCCAGCCGGACCCCGCAGGTGGAGAGCTATTACTTCCTGGCCGATCTGCACGCGCTGATCAAGGTGCAAGAACCCGAGCGCGTGCAGCGCTCGACCCTGGAAATCGCCGCGGCATGGCTGGCCTGCGGCCTGGACCCGGCCACGGTGTGGTTTTACCGGCAGAGCGAAATCGTCGAGATTCCCGAACTGGCCTGGTTCCTGACCTGCGTCGCCGGCAAGGGCATCCTCAACCGCGCGCACGCCTACAAGGCCGCGGTCGACAAGAATCGCGAAGAGGGCGAAGACGACGACGCCGGCATCAACGCGGGCCTTTTCATGTACCCGGTGCTGATGTCGGCCGACATCCTGGTGTTCAACGCGCACAAGGTGCCGGTCGGCCGCGACCAGATCCAGCACATCGAGATGGCGCGCGATTTCGCCCAGCGCTTCAATCATCTGTACGGCGAGCATTTCGTCCTGCCCGAGGCCCTGATCGAAGAAAACGTGGCGACCTTGCCGGGCCTGGACGGCCGCAAGATGAGCAAGAGCTACGACAACACGATTCCGCTGTTCGCGCCGCGCGATCAGCTCAAGAAGCTGATCTATTCGATCGTCACCGACTCGCGCTTGCCGGGCGAGCCGAAGGACACCGAAGGCTCGGCGCTGTTCCAGATTTACCAGGCCTTCGCCAGCGAGGAAGAAACGCAGGCGATGCGCCGCGCCTTCGCCGACGGCATCGCCTGGGGCGAAGCCAAGCAGGCTTTGTTCGAGCGCATCGACGCGGAGATCACGCCGCTGCGCGAGAAGTACGAAGCCCTGATGGCACGTCCGCAGGACATCGAAGCGACCCTGATCGACGGCGCGCGCCGCGTGCGCGAGCGCTACGGCGTGGGCATGATGAAGCGTCTGCGCGAAGCGGTGGGCCTGCGCGATCTGTCGCAGACCGCGACGGCCGCGGGCGAGACCAAGGCCGATGCGAAGGCGGCGTCGCTGCCGGCGTTCAAGCAGTACCGCGAAGCCGACGGCCAGTTCTATTTCAAGCTGGCCGACGGCGAGCAGGTGCTGCTGCAAAGTCGCGGCTTCGCCGCGCCCAAGGAGATCGGGCAACTGATCGGCGCGGCCAAGGCCGGGCGTCTGGAACTGGCGCAGTTGCTGGCGGCGGCCGAACCGGTCGATGCCGCGCGGCAGGCGCAGATCGCGGCGGCGGTGGCGGCGATCGCCCAAGCCGAAGCCGATGCGCGCGCGGCCAAGGACGGCGCGGCGCGGGAGTCGGCCGATTCGTGAGCCGCTTCGTCGAACTCAATCTGGCGTTGATCCTGTTTCTGCCGTGGTTCGCGATCCTCGGCGCCTTGTTCTGGCTGTATCCGCGCAAACCGCGGACACCGGCGCGGCAATTGTTCGATGCAGTGTCGCTGGCGGTGTCGGTATGCGCCTTCGTGCTGGCCGTGCATTGGGCGCATATGAACGCCGGGCACGGCCATGGCGCGATGTGGCCGCAGATATTGGCCACGTCCATGGGCTATGGCGTGTTTCTCGCAGTGCTGGCGCTGGCCTTCGTGTTGCGTTGGCGCTGGTTGCGCGGAGTGAAAGACTACCGCGAATGACCGAGGTCTCTGTAGGAGGGGCTTCAGCCCCGATGCTTTCGGCTCAGATCGCCTGGACCTGCATCGCGATCTGAGCCAAAAGCATCGGGGCTGAAGCCCCTCCCACAAAAATCGTTCCGACCAAAGCCGCATCGCGGCCATGACCTGCCAGGGCATAGACTCAGGCCCAGTCACCGCCGATGCTTTCGCCATGACCTCTCTCCGCGAACCTGCGCCGCACGATTCCGCCGAACACGGCATCGTCACCATCGACACCGGTTTCCACCGGCCGGTATTCGACGCCGCCTATCTGGTGATCGAAAACGGCCGCGCTGCCTTCATCGATTGCGGCACCCAGCATTCGATTCCGGCCTTGCTCGACGCGCTGGCGCGGCACGGCCTGACTCCGGCCGAAGTCGATTGGCTGATCCTGACCCACGTGCACCTGGACCACGCCGGCGGCGCCGGCGCGTTGATGCAGCGCCTGCCCAACGCGCGCCTGGTCGTGCATCCGCGCGGCGCGGCGCACATGATCGATCCCTCGCGCCTGGTCGCCGGCGCCACCGCGGTGTACGGCGAGCAGGAGATGGCGCGCAGCTATGGCGAAATCGTGCCCGTGCCGGCGCCGCGCGTGGTTGTCGCCGAAGACGGTCACGTGGTCGATCTCGCCGGCCGCGCGCTGCTGTGCGTGGATACGCCCGGCCATGCGCGCCATCACCTGTGCGTGTGGGACGAACGCAGCCGCGGCTGGTTCACCGGCGACACCTTCGGCTTGTCGTATCGCGAATTCGATTCCGCGCACGGGCCTTTCATCGTGCCGACCTCCTCGCCGGTGCAGTTCGAACCCGAACCGCTGAAGGCCTCGATCCGCACCTTGCTCGCGCGCGATCCGGACTGGATGTACGTAACCCACTACGGCCGCATCGGCGACGCGCAGCGCCTGGGCGCCGATTTGATCGAGCAGATCGACGCGATGGTGCGGCTGGCGCGCGAGGCGCAGTCAGCCGGCGACGGCTTGCACGCGCGCCTGACCGAGTCGCTGGCCGACTACTTCGCTGCTCGCGCGAGGGCGCATGCCAGCCGGCTCAGCGACGAACAGGCGCGCGCGGTGCTGGCGGTGGATGTCGAGCTCAACGCACAGGGATTGGAAGTCTGGCTGGCGCGGGCCGGCTGAGAGGGCGGAGGTCTTCGTCCACGTTGTAGCGTGGAACGCGTCGGCGCGCCTGCCCGATGTTCACCAGGCCACGGGATAACCGATTTCGTCCGCCGCGGCGCGCACCTGCGACAGATCCGCATCAGGATCGATCGAGCGCACCAACTCGGGCGTGAGTGGAGTGTGGTCGTACAGCGACTGGACCGAATCGTTGGAAATTTCTTGCTCGAAGTACCCGAGCGCGTAGTCGCAGTACGCCGAGGCCGGTTCGACCAACAGCGCCAGAAACACGCCGGAGCCGTCGTCGCCATTGGCCAACGCCAGGGAAGGATGCGACACCTTGGACCATGCAAGGTCTTGCCTGCCGCGCCAGTAGCAGAAACTGGCGTGCTCCATGTCGAATGCGGGTTCGTCGAGAAAATTCCGGAACGCGGCCGGCACTTGCGCGCGGATCGCCTGATACAGGGCGGGGCCGTTGAACGGCGAATATTCGTGCGCGTAACCTTTCAGCGCCGCGCCCGCCTCATCGAACAGCAGGAACCATTCGTCGCCGTGGCCGTTGCGCATCGAGGCCATTTCCTGGCCTTCGAACCACGCCGCGTTGTAGCTGTAATAGCGGTCCTCCCATTCGGGGCTCAGCAGGGCATCCAGCATGGCCAGTGCCTGGGTGCGGCGGCGCAGCGATTCGATGTCGGGCAGCAGATCGGGAGTCAGGGACATGGGTGGCTCTGGGATGCGGGCCAGGCAGGCTGAAGGGTGCGTTCGATCGCGGGTCTGAATCAAGTCGGTCTCGATGGTGCCTGCTTCAATTCAGTAGCCTCGATCCGGACCGCTTAGTCCCATTGATTGGGCGGCGATCCGAGTTCGGGGTGCTTCATGCGCACGATGCAGAAGCGATGGCCGGTCGGCGCTTCCATCACCCACCAGCGTTTGAGGAATTTGATCCGCTTGGCG
This sequence comes from Lysobacter sp. TAB13, assembly GCF_052113885.1. Classification (NCBI taxonomy): domain Bacteria; kingdom Pseudomonadati; phylum Pseudomonadota; class Gammaproteobacteria; order Lysobacterales; family Lysobacteraceae; genus Lysobacter; species Lysobacter sp. TAB13. The sequence continues at coordinate 58,657 of NZ_JBFRDR010000025.1, forward strand.
CCGAGTTTTTCCAGGCGCTCGGCTTCGGCGTCGAGGTCGTCGCTTTCGATGTCCAGGTGCACGCGCGAGGGATGGTCGACCTTCTGCACTTCCACGTGCAGCTCGCCGGCGGCGTTGGCGAGTTGGGCGTATTGGGCGCCTTCGTCGTCGTAGGTGTCGACGCGGGCCAGGCCTAAGGCGCCGCTCCAGAAATTCGCGGCGGTGTCGATGTCGCCGGTTTCGCAATCGATGATGAAACCGGCCAGGCGGCTGCGGTGGGCCATGTCGTTGCTCCTGCATGGGGGTTGGGTAAGAGTGCCGAGGCGAGGGTGTAGATGGAAGTGCCATCGGCGCTGCTATGGCCGTTGCTGTGTCGTTGTCGTTGCCGTTGCCGTTGCTATTGCTATTGCTATTGCTATTGCCTGGCTTTGGCTTGGCGCCGCCTGTAACTCGCGAGACCAGGGACACCCGGAGGGCGGCGCACATGGACGTGCGCCGGGTGCCACCTTGGGCAGGATGCCCAATGTGGCACCTGCCTGCGCAGGCACCGCACTCGTGGCTTTTGACTCGAAACAGCCAATGCGTTTTCTTTGGTTACTTTCTTTGTGGCTTTGGACAAAGAAAGTGACCCGCCGCTCTATGGCGGAAGCGTTTAGCGTTTGATCTTGCTTGCGGCTTCTAAGGCTTCTAAGGCTTCTAAGGAAACGGAAGGCCCTGATCGAAACAGCCAGACCCGCGCACCCCTTCCTACCGTCATTCCCGCGAAAGCGGGAATCCAGTGCCTTTCGTGCGAGAACGCTGGAAGTCGCTGGATTCCCGCTTTCGCGGGAATGACGGCCTGGAAGGATGGCGCTGAAGTCGCTGGATTCCCGCCTTCGCGGGAATGACGAGCAAAAGAAGCCTCAAGCGAGAGCAAGAGCAAGAGCAAGATCAAACGCCTAAAGCTTCCGCCATGGAGCGGCGGGTCACTTTCTTTGTCCAAAGCCACAAAGAAAGTAACCAAAGAAAGGGCTTTGGCTGTTTCGAATCAAGAGCCACGAGTACGGTGCTTGCGCAGGCAGGTGCCACATTGGGCATCCTGCCCAAGGTGGCACCCGGCGCACGTCCATGTGCGCCGCCCTCCGGGTGTCCCTGGTCTCGCGAGTTACAAGCTGCGCCCAGCAACGGCAAGGGCTAAGGCAAAGTCGGAGCAAAGCGGAGCCGAAGCAAAATCTTGGCAACGGCAACGGCAACGGCAACGGCAACGGCAACGGCAACGGCAACGGCAACGGCAACGGCAATGGCAACGGCAACGGCAACGGCAGTAGCAGCAACTGCAGCCTCGGCCTCAGCGCTGGGGATACTCGCGCTCATGCCCATCGCCATCCACCACCTGCTCGGCGGCCTTGCGATACAAGGTGTACTCACCCCGATTCATCGCGAAATTCTGCAAGGCGAACACCGCCGCATTGCGCGTCTCCGCATCGGTCTGCGAATCGGAAGCAAGCCCCAGCAACGCGTCCTTGAGCCGATCCGAACGCGTCCCCGAAGCGTTGATGCCGGCGATCGCAGCCTGACGCACCACCAGGTCGCCGTCGAGGATGGCCTGATGCAGGATGTCTTCGTTGTTGCCGTTCTTGTTCCATTGCACCGACTGCAACACGCTGCTCGCGCGCACCGCCGGGTCGGCGTGGTGGCGCAGGGTGCTGAGCCGATCGAGCAAGGGCGCGGCGTCTTCGCTGGCGATCACCGCCGGGGTCAGCATATCGACCAACTGCTTGAGCATGGCCGGGTCGCGTTCGTCCTGGATCTGCCGCGACAACAGATCGCGCACTTCCGGCACGTCCAGCGAGAACGACTTGAGCAGCTCCAAACCGCTGCGTCGCTGCTCGGGATCGCCGCTGTCGGCCAATTGCCGGCCCAACTGCAGCACGTCCTGATTGGCCACGCCCTGCAGCACCGCCAGCAGCGCGCCGCGTTTGTCCAGTTCGGTCTCGAAGCTGTAACTGCGCAGCAATTCGCGCAAGTAAGCGGGATCGCGGCGCGCGCGCTGGGTCATGCGGTCCAGGTTGTCGTCGCCGTTGCGCGCCGGGTAGGTGTAGGCGGCGAGGTTGCCTTGCGCCGGTGTGCCCGCGAACGGCGCGCGCGCGTTGCGCGGAGCGGCGCCGGTCGCCGCCGCGGTGGCGTGGGTCGGCAGCGGCGCGGCGATGGCGCGGGTGATCGAGCTGCCGACGATGGCGCCGGTCAACGCCGATGCGAGCAGGGCCAGAGTCAATTGCAATCGGTTCATACGGGGCGTTCCGAGTGACGTCGTGTATCGCTGCATCGGCCCGGAGCGGCGTACACGCCGCTCCGGGCCGGTGACAGCGTAGTGCGCGGATCAGCAGTCCGGGGCGACGCGGCCGTCGGAACCGGTGAAGGTGTAGACGTCCGGGATGTACTTGTTGCTGCCGGCCGGCGCGATGTTGTTCCACAGGTTGCTGGTGCCGAACGTGCCGGTGACGGTTTCGCCGGTCTTCTGGCAACGGATGCTGACGACGGTGCCGTTGGCGAGCGAATCGACCACGCTGTAGCTGGTGCCCGGGCCGGAGCGCACGTTCAAGGGCGAGCCGGCGGTCTTCACAGTGCCGGTGAAGCCGCCGGGCGGCGTGGTGCCGCAGCTGTTGCGGCTCTTGTAGGGGACTTCGTATTGATCGTAGACGATGGTTGAGCCGTTCCAGACGATCTTCTGGTCGTCGCCGTTGAGGCGCTGTTCGTAATGCAGGTGCGCTGAGATGCTGTTGCCCGGGCGCGTGGTCTTGCCCAGGGTGCCGATCTTCTGGCCTTGCCTGACGTTGGCGCCGTTGGCGACGGCGATGCTGTCCAGATGCGCGTACCAGGTGGTCCAGCCGCCGCCGTGGTCGATCACCACCAGGCGGCCGTAACCGGTGCCCGGATGCGGGTTGTAGGTGGTGGCCTTGCCCGCGGCGGAAGCGACCACGGGCGAGCCGAGATCGGCGTCGCTGAGCGGACGCGGCTTGTGGTTGAGATCCACCGCGTAGCGCAGGCCGTGGCCGGGATAGGTGTCGCCGTACCAGGTCTGGTTGCAGGCGAAGGGCATCTGGAAATCGGGGCGGGCCGCGTGCGCGGCGCTGGCGAGCAGGCCGAAGGTCGCCGCGGCGAGGCAGGCGAGCATCGTGCGGCGGGCGCGGCGGTTATGCGAATGCGTCATGTCGGAAACCTCTTGAGCGGTGAATGGGAGAACGCTAGAGGCCCCGGTTACGTGGGTGCCGAGGCGGTGTCGGTACGGCGTGTGGCGTGTTGCGTATCGCATGGAACTTCGGTGCGCGGATCGGCGCGCTGATCGCTGCGCGTCTTGTCGATGCCGCGGCCGTTGCCGCTGCGCGGCGTATCAGCAATCCGGCGCGACGCGGCCGTCGGAACCGGTGTGGGTGTAGGCGTCGGGGATGTACTTGTTGCTGCCGCTGGCGCCGATGTTGTTCCAGATGTTGCTGGTGCCGTAGGTGCCGCTGATGCTCTCGCCGGTCTTCTGGCAGCGGATGCTCACGGTGCTGCCGTTGGCGACCGAATCGACGATGCTGTAGTTGGTGCCCGGGCCGGAGCGCACGTTCAAGGCCGAGCCGGCGGTCTTTACGGTGCCGGTGACGCCGCCGCCGCTGCCGCAGCTGTTCTGGCTCTTGTAGTTCTTCTTCTCGAAGTACCGCAACGCCACGCCGTTCCACGTCGCCTTCTGCACCGCGCCGTTGTAGATCTGTTCGTAGTGCAGGTGCGGGGCGAGGTTGTACAGCGCGCTGGTGTTGCCGACCGCGCCGATCTTCTGGCCCTGGCGCACGCTGGCGCCGGCGGAGACCGCGCGCGATTGCAGATGCGCGTGCAGGGTTTTCCAACCGCCGCCGTGGTCGATGACGATGTAGTTGCCGTAGCCGGTGTTGTTGGAATAGGTCGAAGTAACGACGGTGCCGGCGGCGGAAGCGACCACGGTGGAACCGGCGGTGGAGCGGCTGTCGCCGGCGGGGCGGTTCATATCGACCGAGTTGCCCGGCTTGTGGCCGTCCCAGGTGTTGGCGACCCATACGTCGTTGCAGGCGAAAGGCATCTGGAAATTCGGCGCGGCCTGGGCCGCGTTCGCGGCCAGCAGGCACGAGGCCAGGGACGCCAGCGCGAAAGCGCGGCGCGGGAGATGGTTCATGGTGTTTCCTCGCTAGGTGGGCGAGCCGGCGCGGCTCGCTGAAGAGTTGCGCTCCGACGCCGCTGGTCCCGCCAGGGGAGGGGACGCGCGGCGCCGGAGTCGCAAGCCGACGCTAGCGGTATTCGTTACCTGTTTGTTATGTAAATTTTTTATTCCTGGACGCACGCGCGGCATCGACCGTGATCGCAGTCGCGGTCGGCGAAGACGTTTTTCTTACCTGTCGTTTAGCTGTCGCCGACGCGCGAGGCTTGTGCGCGAAAGTTCGCGGCGAAACGCGCCGGTAAAAAACACAACGCCCCGGGATCGGGGCGTTGGTTGCTTGCTTTCGCGCGTGTTGCGCGGCGATGCGTCTACGGCTTAATTGGCGCGGGCCAGATCGTCGATCATCGCCTTGAGGAAACGCGCGGCTTCGCCGCCGGTGCAGGCGCGATGATCGAAGGTCAGCGACAGCGGAATCACCTTGTGCGATTCGAAACCGCCCATCACTGGCGTCATCTGATGACGGCCCTTGCCGGCGGCGATGATCGCCACCGTCGGCGGCACCACCACCGGGGTGGCGTAACGGCCGGCGAACATGCCGAAGTTCGACAGCGAGATGGTGTAGCCGGTGAGTTCCGAGGCCGGAATGCTGCGGTCTTCGACCTGCACGCGCAGACGGTTGATCGCCTCGCGCACGCCGCGCGGATCGAGCACGTCGGCATTGCGCAGCGCCGGCACGAACAGGCCGTCGTCGGTGTCCACGGCGATGCCGATGTCCACATGCGGATGCAGAGTGCGGGTGAGCTTGTCGCCGTCGAACCAGGCGTTCAATGCCGGCACCGTCTTGCAGGCGACGACGATCGCGCGTACCAGGCGGCCGGTGATGTCGTTGCCCGGCGCCCAGGCGTGGATGTCGGCGTCGTCGGCGAGCGTGGTCGGCACGACCTTGCTGTGCGCGTCGGCCATCACCCGCGCCATGTTGCGGCGCACGCCCTTGAGCTGTTCCGGCTGGCCGGTCGCGGCCACGCCCGGCGGCTGGGTGCGCATCGGACGGCCGGACTGCGACAAGGTGCTGCGCGAGGGCGCGGCCGGCGCTTCGGCGGCCGGCGCGCGGGCAGGAGCAGCGACCGCGGTGGCAGGTGCCGCGCCGATCTTGGCCGAGCCGTCGGCGGCGGCACGCTTGACGTCGTCGTTGGTGACCACGCCGTCATTGCCGGTGGCGCGCACGCGGCTCAGATCGACGCCGAGCTTGCGCGCGAGCGCGCGCACCGCTGGCATCGCCTTGACCCCGCCGACCGCGACGGCTTGTTCGCTGCGCACCGCGTCGGAGGATTGCATCGCACCAACCACAGTGCCGCTGTCGGCGCGCTCGCCGCCCTCGGCGGGTTTCGCCGGCGCGGCCGGTTCGGCGGATGCGGCAGGCGCCTGAGGCGCCGGCGCATGACCGCCGCCGTGGTGATGCCCCGTATCTTGCCCATCGGCGCGCTGCGGCTGGCTGAGGTCGAGTTCGAACTCGGCCAGCATCGTGCCGGTGACGACGATATCGCCGGCGGCGCCGGCGAGCTTGAGCACCTTGCCCGACACGGGCGAAGGCACTTCCACCACCGCCTTGGCGGTTTCCATCGACACCAGGGTGTCGTCGAGGCGGATCGTGTCACCGACCTTGACCGCCCATTCGACGATGGTCGCGTCGGGCAGGCCTTCGCCGAGGTCGGGAAGCAGGAAGGTCTTGGTATCGCTCATAAACGGGATCGTCTCTGAAAGAAGGGAGGGCGATGCGGCGTCACGACGCATCGCCTCGGAGGATTTGCAGATGACGCGCGGGCACCCAGCCCTGCGCGCCGTCGTGTTCGCGTTGCGCCCACCACCAGCCGCCGAGTTCGTCGAGCAGCCGCAGCGACTGGCCGGCGGAGACGTCGAGCTCGCGTGCGTCGTAACCGGACAAGGCCTCGGCGCGTCCGGCGTCCAGCGGGCGCAGCAGATCGCACGGCGCCCAGCCGGCGCGGCCGTCGGCGACGCGGGTCCAGACGAAAGCCGGCCACTCGTCGTCGCGCTCGCCCAACTGCACGATCTCACCCGCCTCGAAGCGGATGGGATCGTGATGCCGGGTGCGATAGTCGGCGACGACGAGCGCGCGCATGTCAGCCGTGGCCGAGCGCGCGCTTGGCCGCGGCGACGATCTTCTCGACGCTGGGCAGGTACTTCATCTCCAGGCGGAACAGCGGGATGTGGGTGTCGTAGCCGGTGACGCGCTCGACCGGCGCGAGCAGGTCGTACATCGACTCCTCGGCCAGGCGCGCGGCGATCTCGGCGCCGAAGCCGGCGGTGCGCGGGGCTTCGTGCACGATCACGCAGCGGCCGGTCTTGGCCACCGATTCGGCGATGGTGGCGAAGTCCAGCGGCTTGAGCGTGGCGACGTCGATCACTTCCGCGCTGATCCCTTCGCCGGCGAGTTTCTCCGCCGCTTCCAGGGTTTCCTTGACCTGCGCGCCCCAGCTGACCAGGGTGATGTCGCTGCCGTCGCGCAGCACGTAGCACACGTCCAGCGGCAGCGCTTCGCCGTCGTCGGCGACCACTTCCTTGTACTGGCGATAGATGCGCTTGGGCTCGTAGAAGATCACCGGGTCCGGATCGCGGATCGCCGCCAGCAGCAGGCCGTAGGCGCGCGCGGGCGAGGACGGCAACACCACGCGCAGGCCCGGCACGTTGGTGAACAAGGCCTCGTTGGCTTCGCTGTGATGTTCCGGCGCGCGGATGCCGCCGCCCCACGGCACGCGCAGCACCATCGGGCAGGTCAGGCGGCCGCGGGTGCGGTGACGGAAGCGCGCGGCGTGGCAGATGATGTGATCGAGCATCGGATAGACGAAGCCGTCGAACTGCGCTTCGGCCACCGGCTTCATGCCTTGCGCGGCCAGGCCGACGGTGAGGCCGGCGATGGTGGTTTCGTCCAGCGGCGTGTCGAGCACGCGCTCGCTGCCGAAAATCTGCTGCAGGCCGGCGGTGGCGCGGAACACGCCGCCGTTGACGCCGACGTCTTCGCCGAGCACCAGCACGGTGTCGTCGTTACGCATCTCGTAAGCGAGCGCCTGCGTGATCGCTTCGATCAGGGTGATCGCGGCGGGCGTGGCCACCGGCTGACTCGTATCCACGTTGGCTTTCGTCGCGACGTTCATCGACGACCCTCCAGAGCAAGTACTTCGGCGCGCTGCGCCTGCAGATCCGCCGGCATGTCGGCGTAGAGATAATCGAACATGGCCTCGACCGGCTGCACCGGCGTTTCCAGGTAGGCGTTGATCTCGATATCGACCTTCTTGCCGCATTCTTCGGCCCAGGCTTTTTCGAGTTCTTCGTTCCACACGCCCTGATCGGTGAGATAGGTGCGCAGGCGCGGCATCGGATCGCGCGTCCACGCATCCTTGACTTCGGCATCGTCGCGGTAGCGGCGCGCGTCGTCGGCGGTGGTGTGATCGTGCAGACGGTAGGTCATGAACTCGATCACGCTGCCGCCCTGGCCGCTGCGCGCCAGTTCCGCGGCGCGGCGCATGCCTTCGAGCACCGCGATCAGATCGTTGCCGTCCACCTGCAGGCAGTGCAGGCCGCCGGCCAGGCCTTTCTGCGCCAGCGTCTTGGCGCCGGTCTGCGCCGAGCGCGGCACCGAGATCGCCCAGCCGTTGTTGATCACGCACAGGATCAGCGGCAACTGATAAGCGCCGGCGGAATTGAGCGCGGCGTAGAAGTCGGTCTTGGACGAACCGCCGTCGCCGCAGCAGGCCACGGCGAGATTGGTTTCCTTGCGCAGCTTGAACGCCAGCGCGGCGCCGGCGGCGTGCAGGCATTGGGTGGAGATCGGCACCGACCAGGCGAAGTCCTTGCGCGGACCGGCGAAGTCGTTGCCGCGCTCGTCGCCGCCCCAGTACAGCAGCACTTCGCGCGGTTGCACGCCGCGCATGAACTGGGCGCCGTATTCGCGATAGCTCGGCGCGAACACGTCGTCGGGCAGCATCGAGCCGCCGATGCCGACATGGGTGGCTTCGTGGCCCAGGCAAGCGGCGTAGGTGCCGAGCTTGCCGGTGCGTTGCAAAGCGATGGCCTTGGTATCGAAGGTGCGCACGAACAGCATCTGCTTGAACAGCGGCAGCAGCGTGTTGGCGTCCTTGAACGCGGCGGGAATCTCGGCGACGGGTTTGCCGTCTGCGCCGAGGTATTGGAGATATTCGATTTCGAACGTCGCGGCGACGGTCATCGCGGAAGGTCCTCACGGGTGGGGATGAGGTCCGAATCGTTCCGGTCCCGGATCCAGTGCCGGGCGCGCTGGTCAGCTTCAGACGGCTGGGTCCGGAGACCGCGATTACAGCGGGTAGTTCCGGGCCGGGCTAAAGCCGCGACACCCTGGCGGGGTGCCGCGTCTGGCGCGAATGATACCGAAACCCGCGTTAAGCGCCGTTGCGCGCTGCGGCATGCATTGCGGGGCGAAAACCGCTAGGCGTCGCGGTCGTACTGTGCGCGCCGAAGCGGTTCAGCAATAACCGCGCGCGGCCCGCGCATCGCCGGTTTCGCGGGATTTCTCTTTGCCGGTCGCTACTTGCGCGAGGGACGCGGGCGGATGGCCGCGTTCCTCGCTCCGATCCGCGCGCGGCGCAGCGGCGTGGATGGGGAATGCGAAAACTCATGACGACATGCCGAATCGGAGCGTGAACTTGCCGCGGTTTGTGCGTTGGGTGGGTCAGGACGGAGCGGTATGGGTATCGATGGCAGCGCCGTTTTGCTTTGTCCGTGGACGGGAATGTAATCGATCGACGCGGCCGGAAATCTTTTGAACGTAGCGAGGCATGCATCGCGTTTGTGGATCGTCCGGGATTAGCGTCGGTCAGCGCCAAAAAAAGACCCCGGCGTGAGGCCGGGGTCTTGAGGACTTGCGCTAAGACTCGATCAGGGACCGGCGTAGCTCGGCCTCAGGGTGACGCGGTCGTAGGCCGCCGCGCCGCCTTGCACGGTGATGAACCACGCACCGGGTTGCGGTGCCGGCACGAAGATCACTTCGTTGTTGCCGGTGCGAGCCGAGACGAAGTCGTAGCTGGTCGGCGTCGCCGGGCTGCCGCGCTTGGCGTACAAGGTGATGTCGCCGCGACCGGCACCGGCGACGGTGACGATGCGCAGGTTGCGCGCACCGGCCGGGACGTCGAGACGGTACACGCGGGCCTGACCGGCATCGCCGGCCACGATGACGATTTCGCCGTCATGGATCGGCGTGGCATCGCTACCCGGCGCGGTGATCGCCACCGAAGCCTCGGCCGCGTCGTTGCCGGCCACGGTGTCCTGCGAGGTCGTGGTGCCGGCGACGGCGAGCTTGACGCTCTTGCCGGCCAGATCGGCGGTGGCGGTGGCCGACAGCGCGAAGGTGGCGCTCTCGTTGGCCGCCAGTTGCGCGATGTCGCAGGCCACCGAGGTCTTGCCGTTGGCGATCTGCGGTGCATCGCAGGTCCAACTCGCGTTCGGCGCGGTCACGCTGAGCGACGGCACTTCGGCGTCGAGGGCGAAGCCCACGCCGACCGCGTCGGCGCGGCCCGGGCCGTGGTTGCTCGCGACCACCGAGTAGCCGTAGCTCTGGCCGACTTGCGCCGTGGCGGCGTTGGCGGTCGCGGTCACGCCCACATCGGCGATTTCGCGCGGCACCAGATAAGCCACCACCGGGTCGTGATCGGACAGGCGCGAGGGCGAGTCGGCCAGGTTGCGGTTGACCTCCGGATAGTCGGCGTTGATGCGCGCATGGGCGAGCTGGATCGAGCCGGTGCTGACCACCATTTCCTCGTTGACCAGCACGTGATCCAGGCTTTGCGCATTGCCGTCGAACACGAAGGAGTAACGCTCGCTCGGGTCGGAGATGCTGGCCAGGTTGATCAGGTTCGGATTGACCAGATCGGCGCCGTCGCCCGGGACCACGGTCTCGTTGTCCGGGGTGGGCGTGCCGGTGACCACGTTCATCGCATCGACGTAGCCGTCGTTGAACTCGAACGCGTTGAAGTCGCCCAGCACCAGCAAGCGCGTGGCCGGGTTATCGGTCTGGCGCTGGTTGAGGTAGGTGGCGAGGAACTCGGCCTGCGCCTGACGCTTGCGGCGAACGCGGTCGCCGGAGTTTTGCGCGTCTTCGGTATCGACGTCGTTAAGCGAACGCTGGTGCACCAGCACCACGCTGATCGGGAAATCGCGGCCGTCGGCGTAGTGCACGATCGCGTCCAGAGCCAGCGGCGGACGATCGTTGAGCGGCTTGGTCGCGCCGGTCGGATCGGTCCACTGCGTGTCCTTGCCGATCTGCGTAACCGACGCCACTTCCACGCGCGGCTTGCCCGGCAGTACTTCGGCGGTCTTGACCAGATAACCCACGTCGATGCCGCCGATATCGTTGCCTTCCATCAGGTAAGCGACGTAGTTCGGATTCGGCTGGCCGGCGGCGACCGCGTCGGCGTTGATGCGCGCGGCCAGATCCTGCAGCGTGGTCAGGTTTTCGACTTCGACCGTGCCGAGGATATCCGGGGTCTTGAGGTAATCGCGGATGCCCAACGAGGCTTTCTTCTTGCGCTGGTCGTAAGCCGCGGCGGTGAGGACCGGATCGTCGGTATTGGGATCGTTTGCGGTATCGAAGAACCGCTCCAGGTTATAGCCCGCCACCGAAACCGCATTGGGATCGACCGTCTCCACTGCTGCGTGCGGCGCCGGGCCCGGGGTCACGTTGACCGTCGAGGCCGGATCGACCAGCAGGGTGTAGCGGCGGAAACCGTAGTCCAGCGGGCCGGTCATGCCGGTGATCACCGCGCCGTTGGACACTTCCAGCTTCGGCGCGCCGAGCGCGTCGCTGTCCACGGTCATCAGTTCGGCGTTGCCGTCCCAGCGCGGGATCGGCGGCGAGGTGCCGCCGCCCGGGATCGCCGTGCCCGGCTGGATGCCCGGCTCGCGGAACGGACGCGGCAGGTTGCCGATCACGCCATGGAAGATGCCGTTGCTGGTGCCGGTGGCGTTGGGCTCGTTGGTGCTGCCCTTGGTCGGCGCGGTCACGGTGAAGCTGGGGATCGACACGCGCATGGCTTCGAAGCGCTCAAGCGCGTCCAGCGGCGAGGTCGGCAGCACCTGCGGCAACACCACCGGAACCGGCAGTGAAGCGGTGCCGGTCTGGCTGTAGGTGGCGAAGCTCAGCTCGGTCAGCGGCAGCTGGCCCAGGTCGGCGGTCGGGATGAATTCGACCACGGTGCCGCTGACGCGCACGCGGTTGCCCACCGTGGCCGCCGCGGTCGGCGCGGTGTTGGTGAACACGTACACGCCTTCGGAGGTGGCCGGATCGGCATCGGCGTCGGCGTCGCTGGCCTGGATGAAGAAGCCGTTGCTCTTGCGGCCGGTGACCACACCTTCGGTGGTGACGATCTGACCGGTCAGCGGCGAGGTCGCGCCGTTGCCCTGGATGTCGTGGATCGGCACGATGACTACATCGTCGTTGACGATGGTGGCGGTGGCTTCGGCGAAGGCCGGCGGGACCGGCAGGCCGCCGCTGGTGACCAGCACGCGCAGCTTGAAGGTCTCGCTGGCTTCCTGGACGGTGTCGCCGCTGACGTTGACAGTGACCGTCGCGCTGCTCTGGCCTTCGGCGATGGTGCCGGTCAGGCCCGACAAGGCGGTGTAGTCGCTGCCCGCGGTCGCGGTGTCGTCGAGGGTCGAGGCCGACCAGGCCACGCCGCCGGCGCCGGCCGGTTGGCTCAAGGTCAGGGTGAACACGAACGAGGTGGTGCCGCTGTTGCCTTCGTCCAGCGAGACGTTGGCGACGCTCAGCACCGGCTGGTTGCCGCCGCTGCATGCGAACGCCGGCGAGGCGCTGTTGCGCGGCGTCGCCGCGGCGATGTCGAAGTCGTTGAGGTTGACGTCGGTGTCGGTGCAGCCGTTGTTCTTGCGGATGGCGGCGGTGGTGTTGCTCATCACCGGCGTGGGTTTGTCCCCGCCTTCAGAGCAGCTCGCGGTCGGGCCGATGCCGACCAGATCCACGCGCGTGGCCGGGCAGGCGCCGGTCAGCGCGGTGCTGTTGTTGACCAGCGCGACCTTGGCGGTCGAACCGGACATCGCGATCGGGCTGCTGTTGGGCGGTGTCGGAATGACGTCGGGGGTCGGCAACGGCTCGGTGCCGCCGGTGCCGTCGGCTTCCTTGATCAGGAAATAGCCGCCCGGCGCGATCGAGCCGGTCAAGGGCGTGACCGTCCAGTTGCCGGTGCCGGCGGCGGACTGATACTGCACGCTCCAGCCGTTCAGACTGACCGCGCTGGCGCCGTTGTTGTGCAGTTCGATGAAATCGCTTTTGTAGCGCGCGCCGGAGTTGCCGCCGCCGCCGTAAACCTGACTGATAACGACCTGCGCCTGCGCCGATCCGGCCGCGGCGAAGGCCAATACCACCGCCGCCAAAAGGCGGCTCGTGCGCTTGTCCATGTTGTTCCCCAAGTGAGCGTCTGCCCGACCTCCCCGGTCGCAGACGGCTGGATTGTGCACGAATACTCACTTTCTGGCGTTGCAGTGCGATGACTTCACATGATCGGCGTCACACCCGGGCTGCCGCATCGGTGCCGGCGAGCCCCGCGCCGTACCGCGGCCGCGCATATTCAGCCAATGCGATGCTGCGGCGCGGCACGGCCAGGGCCGGCTTCGCCTGGAAGCGGCGGCGCCCGCAGGCGCCGCCSCACGCCGCCCCGATCAGGGCTGAGGCGCGGTCAACAGCGTCGTGACCTGGGCGCCGTTGTCCCCAGGCTGGGATTCGGCCGCTTGCGAGGTGGCCGAGACCGCCAGATCCAGGCCGGTGCCGGCCTGTTCGGCCAGCGTCGGCACGAACACGCGCAAGACCTCCTGCTGCCCGTCGTAACAACGCGGAGTTGATGCGCGCGCTGCACTTGCAGCGAATCGATCGCCACGACCATGCGTTCGTCGGCGAGGCATCGCAATACCCGCGAATCAGCACGAAAAGAGTCATAGCAAGCGCGCCACATGAGCACACAATGTCGCCATGCCCGCGACCCCCGCGCGCGGGCGGATGCGCTACGCTTTGCGCCCCTGCCGCGAGCCCCGCCGATGTCCGTCGAGAAGAACCAGCGCGAACTGGAAAGCGGTATCCATACCGACCTGCACGGACGCATCACCTACGGCGGCTATCTGCAGTTGGACAAACTGCTCGCGGCGCAGCAGCCCTTGTCGCAGCCCAGCCATCACGACGAGATGCTCTTCATCATCCAGCACCAGGTGTCGGAGCTGTGGATGAAGCTGATCATCCACGAGCTGCGCGCGGCGATCGAACACCTGCGCCTGGATCAGGTCTGGCAATGCCAGAAAGTGCTGTCGCGCTGCAAGCAGGTGCTGCGCCAGCTGACCGAGCAATGGTCGGTGCTGGAAACGCTGACGCCGTCGGAATACATGGGGTTTCGCGAGACCCTGGGGCCGTCGTCGGGCTTCCAGTCGCTGCAGTACCGCACCATCGAATTCATGCTGGGCAACAAGAACGAGGCGATGCTGCGCGTGTTCGCGCACGACCCGCAGGGCCAGGCCACGCTGGAAACGGCACTGGCTTCGCCGAGCCTGTACGACGAATTCCTGATGTATCTGGCGCGTTTCGGCCACGCCATTCCCGACGCTCACCTGCGCCGCGACTGGCGCCATCCGCACGTCAGCGATCCGGCCTTGCAGCCGGTGTTCGAACGCATCTACGAAAACACCGACGTGTACTGGCGCGAGTACGCGCTGTGCGAAGACCTGGTGGACGTGGAAACCCAGTTCCAGCTGTGGCGCTTCCGCCACATGCGCACGGTGATGCGCATCATCGGTTTCAAGCGCGGCACCGGCGGCTCCAGCGGCGTGGGCTTCCTCAAGCAGGCGCTGGAACTGACCTTCTTCCCGGAGTTGTTCGAGGTGCGCACCAGCATCGGTCTGGCGGGCGATTCCGGCAGCTATTGAGGCCGGGCGCCGCGGGCCAGCGACGGGCGGCGGTGCGCCCGCGCGGGCCGGTCCGCATCCGTCGCATAGCCGATCCAGCGTGACAGTTGTCACCCGATCGCCGCACGAAGACACCGCGAACCCCGAACTTCGCCCCTGCGGCCGCGCAAAATCCATCCCCATTCAGGGGTTTAGGAGCGCGAATGTTGCGCCGCAACACGTCTCGCCAAGCTTCACAAAGGTTTGACGGGACCGGTCCGCACCGGTAAATCTCCCCGACCCGTGCCGTCGGCGTGGGATTTTCATTCAGTTTCCACACGACAGGGGACACCGCATGAGCGGAGCCGCGACATCCATCCAGGGCCAAGTGCCCATCCCGGAATTCGAACAGCGACTCGGGCATCCCAAGCCCCTGTGGATGCTGTTCATGACCGAGTTCTGGGAGCGTTTCGCCTTCTACGGCATCCGATGGGCGCTCGTGCTCTACATCGTGGCTCAGTTCTACAACGGCGACGGCGTCGGCCAGGCCCCGGCCAACCGCGTCTACGGCGCGTACCTGGCGCTGGTTTACGCCGCGGCGATCTTCGGCGGCTACATCGCCGATCGCGTGCTGGGGTATCAGCGCTCGATCCTGCTGGGCGCGGCGATCATGTCCGCCGGTTTGTTCATGATCGCGTTCCCGAACGAACAAGTATTCAAGTTCGGCCTGGCCACGATCATCTGCGGCAACGGCCTGTTCAAGCCGAACATCTCGACCATGGTCGGCAAGCTCTACGCGGTCAGCGATGAGCGCCGCGATTCGGGCTTCACCATCTTCTACATGGGCATCAACCTGGGCGGCTTCCTGTCGCCGATCCTGACCGGCTGGCTGGCCGAGCAAGTGTTCGGCACCTCGGCAATGCCGGCCTACAAGATGGTGTTCCTGGCCTCCGGCGTGGGCATGCTGATCAGCCTGTTCTGGTTCTGGTTCGGCCGTCGCCAGCTCGAAGGCATCGGCCGTCCGCCGGCCGACAGCCAGGGCAAGCAGAAAGTGCTGTACGTGTTCCTCGGCGCGCTGGCCGCGATCCCGGTGGTGTATTTCCTGCTCGCGCTCGGCGCCGGCACCTTGCAGTGGGTGTTGCTGGCGATGTTCGTGGCGCTGTGCGGCCTGCTGTTGTTCGAAGGCTTCCGCGAAGGCTCGGCGCAGCGCGACAAAGTGATCGCGATGCTGATCATCTTCACTTTCAACATCCTGTTCTGGATGTTCTTCGAGCAGGCCGGCAGTTCCTTCACCTTCCTGGCCGATCAGATCGTCGATCGTCAGTTCAGCGGCGGCTTCGTGTTCCCCAACGCGTGGTTCCAGTCGGTGAATTCGCTGGCGATCATCGCGCTGGCGCCGATCATCGCCTGGATCTGGGTGGCGATGCGCAACTCCAATCCCTCGATCCCGCGCAAGTTCGGCCTGGGCCTGATCTTCAACGGTCTGGCCTTCCTGTTGCTGGTGGTCGTGCTGACCCCGCTGGTGGTTCCGGCGATGGGTCTTGAGAGCTTGCCGTCGTGGCTGAAGTGGGCGCCGTCGGTATCGCCGGGTTCCGCGTTCGCCGCGGCGCCGGGCAAGATTCCGTTCTGGTCGTTGTTCATGGTTTACGTGATCCAGTCGGTCGGCGAGTTGTGCCTGTCGCCGATCGGCCTGTCGATGGTGACCAAGCTGGCGCCGGTGCGTCTGGTCGGTTTCGGCATGGGCGGCTGGTTCCTGTCCACCGGCATCGGCAACAACCTGTCGGGCATTTTCGCCGGCGAGGTCAGCGGCGAGAAGGGCATGAGCACGGCTACGGCGCTGACTGGTTATGGTTTCGGCTTCATGGTTCTGGTGGGCGCGGGGTTGTTGTTGTTCCTGATCGCGCCGTTGGTGCAGAAGTTGATGCATGGGGTGAAGTGATCGTTTTGCGTTGATTGCGGCGATCGTTGTGTTCGAGAACGGCAGCTTAGGCTGCCGTTTTCTTTTGGTGCGGGGCTGTTGGCGGGGGCGCTATGGCTGTTGCTGTTGTACTTGCAGTTGCAGTTGCAGTTGCAGTTGCTGTTGCTGTTGCAGTTGCAGTTGCAGTTGCAGTTGCTGTTGCTGTTGCTGCCGAAATTTTGCTTCGGCTTTGCTCGGCTTTTGCTGTTGCCGTTGCTGGGCGCCGCTAGTAACTCGCGAGACCAGGGACACCCGAAGGGCGGCGCACATGGACGTGCGCCGGGTGCCACCTTGGGCAGGATGCCCAATGTGGCACCTGCCCGCGCAAGCATCGCACTCGTGGCTTTTGATTCGAAACAGCTAAAGCCCTTTCTTTGGTTACTTTCTTTGTGGCTTTGGACAAAGAAAGTGACCCGCCGCTCCATGGCGGAAGCTTTAGGCGTTTGATCTTGCTTTCGCTTTCGCTCTCGCTTGAGGCTTCTTTTGCTCGTCATTCCCGCGAACGCGGGAATCCAGTGCCTTTCGTGCGAGAACGCTTGAAGTCGCTGGATTCCCGCTTTCGCGGGAATGACGGTAGGAGGGAGTGCACGGGTCTGGTTGTTTCGATCAGGGACTTCAGGGTCCTTAGAAGCCTCAAGCAAGATCAAACGCAACAAGCAAGATCAAACGCTAAACGCTTCCGCCATAAAGCGGCGGGTCACTTTCTTTGTCCAAAGCGACAAAGAAAGTAACCAAAGAAAACGCTTTGGGCTGTTTCGAGTCAAAAGCCACGAGTGCGTAGCTTGCGCAGGCAGGTGCCACATT